>QHZX01000198.1 GCA_003224835.1 Acidobacteriota bacterium
AAGTCCTCAGTCACATACCGTGGACGTTGTCTTGACGAAAAACTTGCCTTCTCGCTTAACAGGATTCGAGTTTCGAGGCGATTCGAGCGTCACCGCGGGGAATGACAACGGGGTAGTCTATTTCCGAGGCATGGAGGGCATGACCGCCCGATTCAGATTAGATCATTGCAAGTTTACCGGCCTTCATGGTTTGCCTTTGCTATTTCGAGATCTGATCGGCGTGGTCGATCACTGCACAGTTGATACCGTTGGTACACAGGGAGCCCAAGTCTATCATAATTCATGGGGAGGAGGAAACTTCGGGCATGGATCTTGGGCTGATTACCCTTATTGGGGATCCGACAAATTCCTTTTCATCGAGGATTGTACTTTTACAAACTCTGGCACAGATAGAGCAGCGATCGATTGTTACGAGGGAGCACGCGTCGTAGTTCGCTACAGCACCTTCAATGACGCCCCGATATCAGCACACGGGACAGAAGCCCAGGGCCGCGGCGCAAAGCAGCTCGAAATATACGATAATGTCTTCACTGCTTCGTCGCCGCGTGGCGCATCACAAGTTCGAAGTGGGACGATCCTTGTTCACGACAATGTATATAATAACTTCACCAAGGGAATAGACCTAAAGGCTTACCGGCAATTTGTCAGGAAAGGCACTTGGGGGATCTCCTCGGGAACCAATGTGTGGGACGTCAATAATTCTGTCATGGGCGCGTTGGAACGGGGCACTCACACAGGGGCGGATTCAGCAACGACTCTAACCGATTCCAACAAAAACTGGAATCCCGACGAATGGGAAACAGTAGTCTCGGGAAAAGGTTTTACCTACGTACTCCGAAACATGACGCAGAATCGTCAGTCGGTCATCACGTCTAATGCCGCAACGAGGATCTTTTACTTTCAGGACGCTCCGCCCATGAGGTTCAATCGCGGAGATACATATGAAATCTGGAAGGTTGTTACCACATTGGACCAGCCCGGCCAGGGTAAAAGTGACCTTCTTTCGGGATTGCCCGCGCTACCTAAAAAGTGGCCCCACAATGTCCTTGAGCCTTGCTATTCCTGGAATAACAAAGACGAATACGGAAACGAAGTAGACTTACACACCGTTGAAGGCTCTATACAAGAGGGTCAGGACTACTATAATCGAACACGAAAGCCCAACTACGCCCCGTACATTTATCCGCACCCTCTAACTACAGCCAATTAGGCACTCAAGATACGTTTCGCCCGAAGTATAGGAATGAAACCCTACGCAGGATAACGTGGGGAAGATGAAAGTAAACTCCAGTTGCTTTTAACTGGCTTTCGCCAAACAAATGTGCTAAAATCCTACTACGAGGCAAGGTTTGTCGAGATGGTTAGGCCAGTCTCCGTATAGGAAGATTTATCTTTTCCCTATTTTCCAAAAGATTAGCCATTTTGAGAAGTCGCGTTAACCCTCGCGTACCCTGCGAAAATTGTTTTCCGCTGTCATTGGCGTGGATGAAAGAAAAGTTTCGCATAAATATAACCAATTCCTTCCTCAACCACATCTTCCGCCCCTTCGCTATACAGCCACCAACGCCGGGCATCAAAATCAGGATTCGGAACTGCGATTACTCCAACCTTAACGTCGGATCCCAGAGCTTGCTCGAACAGCAGGCGGGTCCGCCGAGCGTGAGCCCCTTCGGTAACGATATTGAGACTTCGCACTTGGACGTCGTGCGAACCAAACCAATCCCTCAGCGCGATCGCGGAGCTGTAGGTACGGTCGCGGCCAATGATATGTGAAGGAACCATTTGAACGAGTTCGGCCGGAATGCCGGTCTTCTTAAGCAAATCCGCTCCAGTGCTAGCCGAGGTCTGATAATCATTGATATAACCGCCTCTCCCGACAACAGGGCCGCCGGTAGTAAAAATTTGCCGGTAGTGCCGGGCTCTAAATTCTTCGGCGCCAGCTTGGATGGCATAAGGATGGACCCAACCTTCAACCACTAAAATATTGGCATCAACCGGTTGAGTCAGCGAGAGGAAAGGATACACCCCAAATAGTATAATTAAGCTGAGTGTCAGCAGGGCTAGCAAAATCAATAGTTTGGCTTTAAAGGAAAGAACCCATCGGTAACGCCGAGTTAGGAGCCCGCCAAACGCGCGCTCCTCTTTCTTGCTCAAAGCGGGCCGGTTACCTGCGGCCGGATTTTTCTTCGATTGATCTAAGGGATGCTCGCGGTTTGTCTCCCCCACCCGCGTCGATTCAATAATCCGAATACTCTTCACAATGACTTGGCCTCAATGAGCTCGTGTTCCACCAATTCACAGAAGATGTGCCCAATTGCGATGTGGCACTCTTGGATTCTTGCGGTACTAGCCGAATCGACTGTTATGGCCACTCGTGCCTCGCGCGCGAGGCCTCCGCCATCCTTTCCGGTCAAACCGATCACGTTCAAACCACGTTTCTTCGCCTCTTTGACCGCTTCCAAAACATTGGCAGAATTGCCACTCGTGCTGATCGCCACAGCAACGTCCCCCGGACGGCCTAATGCTTGCACCTGTCTGGCAAACACTCGATCGAATCCATAGTCGTTCCCAACCGCGGTGAGAATGGACGAGTCTGTAGCCAAGGAAATTGCTGCCAGTCCCGCACGCTCTAAAACAAACCGGCCGACAAACTCCGCCGCCAAATGCTGAGCATCAGCGGCGCCGCCACCGTTGCCAAAGAATAGGAGCTTACCCTCCGACTGCAAGCACTTACTAATCAGACATGCGGCCTCAAAAATCGCGGCGCTGCAATCCCGGGCAACAACTGCCCTGAGCCTGGCCCCTTCGCTCAGAGAGGAGTTAATCAAGTCTATGGCTTGTTCTCGATTTTTCATCGGCGGGAGCGTTCTTTCGCTACAGCCGAGCCCGGTCCAGCTAACAAGCTCGAATAGACATTTGTCGTCATCGCCGCAAGCTTACTCCAGGAATAGCGATCATTGGCATATTTCTTGATCTTTCGTCTTCATGCATCGAGATCACGATAAAGATCGGTTATGAAATAACGGCCAAAAGTTCAGCATAAATCCAAATGGCTTAGTCTTTGCCACATAAATCACTTCCCAAATATTGATACTCATCGCGCCCAGACGAGTTCTAGCTCAATCACGAGAGCGATGTTAACGCTGCGAAAGATATTCTCCGCACGCAGATAATGATGGCCGTGCCATTTTTGACCTACCCAAAAACCTGGAAGCAGATAACCTCCCCTGCAACTTTGCATCAATGCTCTCCGGCGCGATGTGTTTGAGAATAGCTTTGGCCGCGAGTAATCAGGTCGACTTTTCGCTGATCCATGTTCAGACCGACAACCGTTGCTCCCGAGCGCGCGAATTGGAGCGCTAACGTCAAGCTAACATAGCCGAGGCCGACAAATAAAAATGGTCACATACTTAGGCGCCAGGCCGAACTAGCCCCAATACCCCCCGCCAGGCTAAACAATTACGTCAGCCGGCACGCGCCAGGCGCACTCGTGCTACAACTGGGATCAAAGAGCCGAGGCTCAAGAGCATGAAAGTGCTGCCCATGTCGGGAACAATGTCAGCCGGCACGCCAGGACCAACCCCGAACGGTCGTCCCGGCTCAGAGTTAAGCGAAAACTGAGCGCCAGTGATGGAAATCGATGAATTCACTGGGAGTGTAAGATCGAAATGCACATCATAGAAATCGAGTGGGTGCTGAAGTTCGTTGGAGAAAAAGGGAAACAGACCAGCTGCCATGGTACCATCGCTTCCGGACGCGCTGCCCAGGATTTGTGGCGAGTGAAGTGGATTACCATTTTGATCGCTCAAAAACCCGGTACCGTCGAGAAATCCCACTAATCCAGTGCCACTCGTTTGCAGGGTAAGCAGCGTAGAAAATGACTCACTCGTGACCGTGAATAACCGCACAAACTCCGCATTTGTGAACGTGAAATCGAGCGAGATGTTTTGACCTGTCAGCGACAACCCATTGAGAGCACTAAAGGAAGTCACAACTTCCGAGGTGATGTTCCCCGCGGGGCCTAAATCGAGGCTGATCGCAACTGCTTTGATCGTAGGGG
>QHZX01000199.1 GCA_003224835.1 Acidobacteriota bacterium
GCTAATCGTTCTGCCGCGGATGAGAGCCATGCAAAATCGGCCGATTGCGACAACTTCTGCAGTTCCGGCATCAAGTCGGTGTTTCTGACCAGCGCTGCGGACTTTGATTCAAGGAAAAGCAGGTCCTGCAGCAACGAATAAAGGCAACGCAATAAAACGCCGATCTTTTCCCTCCCCTCGGCGCCCGCTCGATATGTTTCGGTAACTTTAAAAAGCTCTGTGTGATCGCCGGCTTGTAGCGAGGTCCTCAGAATGGTGAGTGCATCAGCGCGAGCTGCGGTGTACGCGTCCAAGTCGAAATTGCGTGCCCTTCCAACCGCGCCTTCTGAAAGCCGCGCCACCAATGTCCGCTGTTGCGGCTTCCACTCCGGACGATGCCTAGCCAAATAATTTTCAATCTCTTGCAGCGAAAGATTTCGCAACTGCAAACTCATAGTCCGCGACCGGATTGTAGGCAGCAGTTCTCCAGCATTCTCGGTCAGTAGAAAAATTGTGGCGAAATCCGGCGGCTCTTCGAGGATCTTAAGCAACGAATTCGCCGCCTCCTTCATGAATGCGGAGGCAGTGAAGATGAAAACGCGCTCTCTACCTTCTGCAGGACGGAAATAGATAGATTCGATCACCTTCCTGACCTGGTCGACTTTGATCATCATCTGCGGTGGATCGGGCGGAATGACCAGAACGTCAGGATGAGTTTGCACAAACAGCCTGGTTTCTTTTTTCTCGGTTTCTTTCAGTCCTTCGCGTGATTCACTGGCTTCGGCGCATCGGGCCTCGAGGTCCTCAATTTGGCCGATACGACTGCAATTCGAGCATTTGCCGCAAAAATCAGGAAGACCATCCACCATCGGCCGCTCAAGGCAATTCATGGCTCGCGCGATCATCGTGGTCAGCGTGTATTTGCCCGAACCGGCGGGTCCAGCGAGGATCACACCATGAGGGAAACGGTCGCGCGCCAGCATGTCTCGGATCGTATGGACGATCGCTTCGTTGCCGTGAAAATCAGAGAAAGCCATAGTCTTGATCGTAGTCGACAGTTAGCCTCGCGAAACCACCCAGCGGAACGGGCTACCCGCACCGCCTTCGCCGCGTAATTCGATTGTTCCCTGGCCTATACGGGTGCGCACCCGCATGCCGTTGACCTCTGCACGTTCCAGATGTTTCGCCTCGTCAGCAGTGACAGTAAGACGCACGCTCCAGGTATTTCGAACGGAGGGGTTGTACCAGCCTTCGTATCCTTTAGCGGTCTTCACTATGCCAAGAAGAGGCGAATCAAAGCGAAAAGATTCAAGCGGCAGCTTTGGCGTCAGCGCGATACCCTTTTCCGTGAATTCTAAACCTAGCAGTTTGGCCGCGGAGTACAGTGGACAAGCATGCGCGTGCATGTTGAGCACTGGAAAATCCTTCCAGCCAAACGGCTTACCGCCGGTTGTTTCTCCAGGATGTTTGCTCAAGGCAGAATTGAGAACGTCGGGACCGCTCCAGGTTCCATACCAGATTTGCGGATATACCCCGGCGTGCCGCGCAAAAGAATTCTTTTTCCATTCGTCCCAAGCCATGGCACCCTCAACTCGAGCCAGCGCCCAGATCAAAATCTGGTTTAGTGAAGGCCATACCCCTCCCGCAATCGACGTCCCTGGTTCCGTCTTCGAAACACCGCTCGTGATTCGGTCAGGACTGCCGCTGATCTGGATGGCACCAGTCGGAGAAGGATGCCGCAGCTCCTGATCGATAGCTTTGACAAGAGTGCTGGTTTGTTCCTCGTTGGCCGCACCGCCAATCAACGCCCATGGTTGCGGCTCCATCCATAGCCCTTTCTCGCCCAGCCAACCCAACGAAGGCCCGAGCCAGGCACGCCGAAACCATTTCCCTGTCCACTGTTGTTGCACCGCGCTGCGGTGTTCTTCAGCTTTTTGCCGAATGCCTGAGGCGATATGGCCGTCATCGCCGGCATAAGTCAGCATCAGCGCATAGTAATTGAAGACGTACGCCGCCATCGCAGAGTTGAGAACGCTTTCGCTCTTCTCTGCAACCTCCTGCTGTGACGATTGCGGAACCCACGCGTTTTCTAGGCCATCGTTCCAATCATCGCGCAGCATGCGCATCAGGCCATGCTGGCCGGTTTTCACATAATCAATCAAATGTCGATAGCAGCGTGCCAGCAATGCGCGGACGGTCTCCCCTTCCGCCCTGACGCCGTAAATTGGGACGATTTGTGAGTCTAAGAATGCGATGTCGCGCGTGGCCAGCACGTACTCGCTCGCTCCCCAGAGCAGCCACATCGGTATGTCACTCGAATCATCGAAAGTCGTCGGCATGGGCATGCCATGCCCCACAATTCCATATGGAATAGAACCGTCGGGCCGGACTTCCTTGAGCGTGTAGCGCAGAACATCCTTTACGATCTCCGGATCACTGAATATGAATGCTAGTGAGTGTTGCAGGGGATCGCGGGCGGCTCCCTGAAATCCCATTACGTATTGGTAAATGCCAGCCTGCGAAACCACGTGGTGATGAAAGAAATCGTCGTAAGTCAACCCGCTGCGCAGATAGTAATAGTTCCAGGTGACCTCGCGCTCGACCCACGGCTCACTGTGAGTGCTGAAGCGCAGACCGCTCTTTTTCCACTGCTCGCTTGAATCGCGCAAAGCTGTTTGCGCACTCTTGCGATATTTCGCGACCAGAGAATCAATATCGAATCCGCTTGGCAGATAGCCGTAGAGAAATGTCAGAGTTCGGCTCTCGCCCGGTTTGAGGGAAAACTTGCGTTCGAGTAACAACACGCTTTGAGTACCGCTCTCGTCGAGGTCTCCATCCAGTAAGTGATCCAAGCCGGTCGGATGCTCAATTCCCCCGCTCCCAAAAAAAGCCTTACCATTGGTTGAAAAGCCGTCTGGCGCAGCATCAATCGAAACCAGAAAAGTTCGTGGTGGAGTGAGGTCATCGAAACTCGCAAGCTTTGGAGCATTCTTGTCCGGCGCTGAAACAAAGGGATTCGGATTGTTTTCGAGATGTGCGACCGTCGCAGCAAACGCTTTTTCTTCCGCCGGATCTCGCCCCGTGAACTGCTTGCTTTCGAGCAGCCCAGAACTGTCGCCTAGCCTTTTGAATCTGTGCTCGAATCGCGTACTAAATTGGCGCCGCAATTCGTGCATGCATTTCCCGGGGAACGACTCCATGAAAGAGCGAAAGGAAAATTGATACAGCTGGCATCCCCAGTACTCAATCCAGCGCAACTGCGCTTCAGCCGCACCGCTATTTGTAATTTTCACTTGTGAAATCAACACCGGATCATCACCGAATGGCGCGAAGATAACGTGATCGACACCGTAGTTCTGTGTGGCGACTTTCTTCCGAAAATACCCGATCC
>QHZX01000200.1 GCA_003224835.1 Acidobacteriota bacterium
CGTATCCGTAATTCGAAGCAATGGCCACCAATCGATCGTTTCCTACCTGATGAATGTGCTCGGTTGGCAGGAGCAGGCCTGGATTGACCTCGGTCATAGCCTTCGGATCGTGCACCTGATCACACGTGTAATGAAATGCCGGCAGGCTAAACTCATCCTCGATCCAGGTTCCGAAATAGCCGGATCCATACGGTTTTTGCGCGGAATCGCCGAGAGGTGAT
>QHZX01000339.1 GCA_003224835.1 Acidobacteriota bacterium
TAAGAAAGACGGCGATCTCTGCCATGTCGCTTCCGGCGGGACAAAGTGCTGGGCGGTTTTCTCCGGCGACACTCCTCCGGCACTACTCTGCTTGCACGCTGAAATTGAGATAGCCAGCGCATCGGGAACTCGCCGCATTCCACTCCGAGATTTCTACACCGGCGAAGGCGACAATTATCGCAAGCTGCGGCCTGACGAATTACTCACGAAAATCATTCTCCCCCACGCTTCATCGGGATATCGCGGTGCATACCGAAAATTGCGTGTTCGTGGATCAATTGATTATCCGCTCGCCGGCGTAGCGGTGGTCATCAAGCGGTCGAACCATCAGCCCACTACTGCTCACGAATGGCAAAATCGATGACCAGTCTGCCGAGCACGCCGCCGAATTGGCCGCTCGGACGGCCAAACCATTAACAACGTCTGGACTCACTCCCGAGTACCGGCGCGAGATGATCCGGGTATTCACGAAACGTGCTCTGCTGGCCGCAATCGAGAGCTGATTAAGTGCAACTTCCTTCCCGCGACGCGGCAACCTAGCATCCCTAATACCTCATCTGAGCGATACTCATGCCACGGGAGAGTTCCCGCAGGCGATCGAGTTTCGTCCACTCGTCAGCGAGATAAAAGGAGCAAAATGCGAATTTCAAATTTCTCAGTATTTATCCTGTCGTTTGCACTGGCGCTGGCGATCAGCCTACCGGCCGCTGCCCAATCGCCGGAAACCCCGCAGTCCGGGTCACCCTCTTCTCAAACTGCGCCTGCGCCGCCCGCAGCGGTCCAACAGAACGCTCCGCCAGCCGCTAATCAGAACAGCGGGCAATCGCAGGCCAATGCCAATGACGACAACCCATTAAATCTGACCGAAGACCAAAAGACTAAGTTGCGCCCCATCATCATGGAAGAGAACCAACAGATGGAAGCCTTGCGCAATGACAGCTCAATGAGTCAGGAGCAGAAGATCGCGAAGGCGAATCAGATTCGCGCCGACGCCTCGCCAAAAATTAAGGCACTCTTGACTCCTGAGCAATTGCAGAAGCTCGCGCAATTACAGCAAGAGCGAGCTAAGGAGCAACAACAGCCCAGTCAGGCGGCGCCGAGCCAAAGTGCTCCTAGCCAAACGGCTCCTAGCCAAACTGCGCCCAGCAATTCTCAACCGCCTCCAAAATAAAAAAGGCGTCGATCACAGGGGTGGCCGCTCGTGCCACCCTTTTGCTTTGCCCCTCTAACCCTCCAGCGACTCCACAACACTCTTCAGTTTTGCACCCTTTCCGGATCCGAAGTTTCCGTCGATAAAAAGTAAAGCAGATCCACTTCCATTCAGCTGCGAAAAACGTGAGTCGGTTGGATGCGTGTTGGACATCCAATTACAGGAATGGAGATTAATCTACCCACGATCAGTGAAATAGCCGAGGCGCAAAAGCTCGTTTACGAGTTAATGACGCCCACGCCTCAGATTTCATGGCCACAGCTGAACCAGAGACTTGAGGCCAATGTCTGCGTGAAACATGAGAACCACACTCCCATCGGCGCATTCAAAGCACGCACCGCGATTGTGTACGCGGCGGAGCTCTTTAAACATTCAAACCGCGTAAATGGCCTGATCACCGCCACCCGCGGCAATCACGGACAATCAGTCGCGCTCGCAGGACAGCGCTTCAGAGTCCCAGTCACAATCGTCGTGCCGTACGGCAACAGCGTAGAAAAGAATGCCGCGATGCGCAGCCAGGGTGCAAACCTCATCGAGTTCGGCAACGATTTTCAGGAATCCCGAGAGCATGGGCAAACCCTGGCGCAGGAACAAGGGTTGCACTTCGTGCCGCCGTACCATCGTGACATTGTCAAAGGCGTGGCCACCTACTGGATGGAATTGTTCAGCGCGGTTCCTGATCTCGATGTGGTTTACGTTCCCATTGGGATGGGCTCGGGCATCTGTGCGGCTTGCGCCGTCCGCAACAGCATGAAATTGAATACAAAAATTGTCGGGGTTGTTTCTGAAGGAGCACCCGCATACGCGCTCTCTTTCGAAGCAGGACACGCCATTGACGCGAAGGTCACGACCACAATTGCCGATGGTATAGCTTGCCGTCTTCCTGATGATGATGCGATCGCAGTGATCTTGAATAACGTCGATCACATCGTTCAGGTCAGTGATGACGAAATCCGCAACGCTATGCGGATGTATTTTTCCGATACCCACAACGTGATTGAGGGTGCCGGGGCCGCCTCGCTCGCGGCGGCGCTAAAAGAACGGCGTTCAATTCGCGGAAAGCGTATCGCGCTCATCGCAACCGGAGGCAATGTCGATCGGGAGGTCTTCGCCCAGGTGTTACTCGAACCAGAATCCAGGCTGCAATCGGCCCTTGGCATCGCGTCCCGGTAACCTGCAGCGCGTCCCAGCGTTCACAAGTCGTCACCGGACAAACCCAGCAAAATACCAGATAATATCGTCAAGCGATTTCGCGACTCTAAGCGCGTTGGGAGAAATCAGTTTGGAGAATCGGCACGGCACAATTCTGGTTACCGGGGGCGCTGGATTCATCGGCTCCAATTTCATCCTGCACTGGCTCGCAAGCGAACCTGCCCACGTCGTCAATTTGGATAAACTGACCTATGCTGGCAACCCCGCAAATCTTGCTTCAGTCTCTTCGGATCGAAGATATAACTTCGTGCAAGGCGATATTTGCGACCGGGGATTGGTTGCTGATCTTCTATTGAAAACTCGCCCCCGTGCGATCGTTCACTTCGCTGCCGAGAGCCATGTCGATCGCTCCATTCACGGCCCCGACGATTTCGTTCGCACCAACGTCAATGGAACTTTTAGTTTGCTAGAAGAAGCTCGCGCCTACTGGTCTGCAATAAATCAGGCGGAAAAAAGCGGGTTTCGTTTCCTGCATGTTTCAACCGATGAAGTTTACGGCTCGCTCAGCGCCACTGAACCCGCATTTTCGGAAACCACGCGATATGCGCCGAACAGTCCGTATTCGGCATCCAAAGCCTCCTCTGACCACCTGGTGCGCGCCTACCACCACACCTACGGAATGCCGGTGCTTACTACGAACTGCTCCAACAACTACGGCCCATTTCAGTTCCCGGAGAAGCTGATTCCGCTCGTGATCCTGCACGCTCTCAGTGGAAAACCAATTCCGGTTTACGGTGACGGCTTGAACGTCCGCGATTGGCTTTACGTCAACGACCACTGCGAGGCTATTCGCACCGTTCTCTCCAGCGGTCGCCCCGGTGAGACCTATAACATCGGCGGCAACAACGAAATAAAGAACATCGACGTGGTCACCACAATCTGTTCAGTGCTCGATGAACTTCGTCCCACCGATCCCATCGTTCCGCACAAAAAACTAATCACGTTCGTAAAAGACCGCCCTGGTCACGATCGCCGTTACGCTATGAACGCGACGAAGGTCGAAACTGAACTCGGTTGGCGTCCGAAAGAAACGTTTGAAAGCGGTATTCGCAAGACCATTCAGTGGTATCTGAATAACGAGCCCTGGATTCAGTCGGTCACCAGCGGCAGCTATCGTCAATGGATGGCGACCCAGTACTCGCTTTAGAATTCCATACGCTACAATCCCAATCGAATGTCTAATCTGCCGATTCTCAAATCGTCAAAATATAAAGGCATTATTCTCGCGGGTGGATCAGGCACGCGCCTCTATCCCGTTACTCACGCCGTCGGCAAGAGCCTGCTTCCCATTTACGACAAGCCCATGGTGTACTACCCTCTGTCGACCCTAATGCTGGCTGGCATCCGCGAGATCATGCTCATTTCGACTCCCGACGATCTGCCTAAATTTCAGCATCTTCTAGGCGATGGCTCACGTTTCGGATTAACTCTGTCTTATGCTGGACAGCCCAAGCCAGAAGGCATCGCCCAGGCGTTCCTCATAGCCAAAGACTTCATCGCGGGTAGCTGCTGCGCCTTGGTTCTCGGCGATAACATCTTCCATGGACATGATCTCGCCAAAAGCGTGAAGGACGCAGCCGAATGCGAAAAGGGTGCTCGCATTTTTGCATATCCGGTGCACGACCCTGAACGCTACGGGGTGGTTGAGTTCGATTCGAAAGGGAAGGCAGTCAGTCTCGAGGAAAAACCACGCGTGCCGAAATCGCGCTACGCCGTGACCGGACTCTACTTCTATGATTCGCAAGTCGTCGACATCGCCAGAGCGCTCAAGCCTTCCGCCCGTGGAGAACTCGAGATCACCGACGTCAACCGCGAATATTTGAAGCGCGGGACCCTCGAAGTGGCCGTCATGGGCCGCGGAATGGCGTGGCTCGACACTGGGACGCACGAAGCCATGCTGGAAGCCTCGTTGTTCATCCAAACCATCGAAACCCGCCAAGGGCTCATGGTGGCCTGTCCTGAGGAAATTGCCTACCGCTACGGATACATTACGGCGCAGCAGGTCGAGCAAGCTGCCGCCGCCATGCAGAACAATGGCTACGGAGCCTACCTGGTGCAAATGCTCAAGGAGCAAGTGTTCTAAAAAACGCTCTCATGAAAGTTATAGATACTCCTCTCGTTGGCGCTCTGGTCCTTGAACCCAAAGTTTTTTCGGACGATCGGGGCTTTTTCCTCGAAAGCTACAATGAGAAGGTTTTCCAGGAAATCGGTATTCGCGACAGGTTCGTCCAGGATAACCATTCCTATTCCAAGCGCGGCGTGTTGCGCGGCCTGCATTATCAGGTGGAAAAACCTCAGGGCAAACTGGTGCGTGTCGTAAGCGGCGAAGTGCTCGATGTATTCGTTGATCTTCGCCGCAGCTCTCCCAGTTTTAAGCGTTGGCGAGCAGTCAAGCTTTCTGGTGAGAATCGGCGTCTGGCTTGGATTCCAGCCGGTCTCGCGCACGGCTTCTATGTGTTATCCGAAAGCGCCCACGTCTTATATAAATCCACTCAGTTCTATTTTCCGGAGTTGGAGCGGACCGTCCTCTGGAATGATCCTGACCTGAAAATCGACTGGGAAAATTCCAAAGAACCCCTGCTTTCGGAGAAAGACAAAAAAGGCAAGAGCCTCAAAGATGCCGAGCTTTTCCCGTAACCCATGCTTGGGTTTTTTTCTGGCTCTATCGGGTTAGAAGCTTTGGAGTTGTTCTATTTCCCCGCTCGGGCAGCGATCGAGCGTTTACCCGCTGGATGCTCTTTGATCCATCTGGCAAGCTGTTTACGCGCTTGGCTCGGCATGTCTAAAAAGCGTATTCCGGCGCGCTCTTTATTGTCTTGCCAAACCAATTCCGCGGTCGCATGAATAAGCTCAGGTTCATTGGGTAAAGAAAAATCCACGTTTACTCCGCCTGATGCCGGTAGTTGATCCAGATCGCAACGAATCGCCGCCCCGGTTTCGCTCAGATCGGTGATAATTATCTGCTTTCCTGTTCCCCTCGAGTGCGACGGGCTCATCCTCGCCGTCAGGGTTGTCGATACACGACCATTCCCTCGACGTCGCTCTCGGGTCATCAAATTCCGAACCGCGCGCAAGCCGTGGCGTACCCGATCGGGTGAAAGCGGCTTGTAAATCACTACCTGAGTACTTGCGCGAAACACCGGATGCAACGGGGTCGCAGGATCGGCCAGAACAATTCGCACTGAGCTATTGCATGAGGGCAATTCAATCAGCTTCTGCAGGGCCACATGCGGCTCGTCGATTGAGTCATCAACGATGATTGCGTCATAGTGGTGCTCTATCGCTTGCGAGAGCGCAGCAAACGTCTCTTCGCAGTGGTCCATGTCAACCTCGAGGTCCTTAAAGACCCGGCTGACCACGCGAACCGTATCCCGATCACTACTGAGCAGTAAACTGTGCAGCATACCTGCGTTAAATGCTAGGCAGGTGCTCTAGTTACGGCAAGTTACCGAAGTCAGTTTTCGTTACCTTGCTGGGAGTTTTACCCAGCTCCGCGACTGCGCCGAGGCTTCCACCGCCTCCAGGACCGCTTGGGTTCTCACCGCGTCATCGAAATTGGGATGAAATGGCTCACCTTTGGCAAGACTTTGCAGAAAATCCCCCATGGTGGCGATAAACGTGTGCTCGTATCCCACCAGGTGCCCAGGTTTCCAGAAGTTTCCCGAGTAAGGATGATCGGGTCCCGTCACCAGAATGTTGCGGTTGGCTTGCAGCTTTCCCGGGTCGGTAGCGTCGAAAAATTGCAAGCGGTTCATCTCCTCGAGGTCAAAACCCAGGCTGCCTTTCGCGCCATAAATCTCAAAGCCATTGCCGTTACGCCGTCCGACGCCGAAGCGGCTGGCTTCAAAAGTTCCCAGGCTGCCGTTGGCAAACCGCGCCATCAGCAATACTGCGTCGTCCACTTCGCGTCCTGGAATGAACGTATGCTTGGTGGCTGAGAGCTCCGCGATTTCGCCGTTCAGATAAATCGCCATATCGACTGAATGCGAAAGCAGGTCTCCGATTGCCCCCGAACCCGCCTCGCTCGCGCGGTATCGCCAGGTTTGACCTTTGGCGGAATCTACGCCTGACTGGTTAAAGTAATAAGCCCGGTAGTGGTAGGGCTGACCCAGTCGGCCTTCGTCGATGAGCTGTTTTGCAAAGCTCACCGCCGGTACTCGTCGATAGTTGAACCACACCAGATTAGGGAGGTTCTTCGCGGCAGCTGCCATCATCTGCGCCTCAGCAAGCGACAATGCCAGCGGCTTCTCGCAGAGAACTATCTTTCCAGCCTTTGCTGCTGCTATCGCAATCGGGGCGTGCAGCGCATTCGGCACTGCAATATCGACGACGTCAATGTCTTTACGGGTGACTAGCTCCTGCCAATCAGCAGCTGTTTCCGCCCATTCCCATTGCCGCGCGAATGCTTCCAGCTTTGACTGATTTCGTGCGCTCACTACTTTCAGGTTCAGCGAATAAGGAACATCGAAAAAATGGCTAACCTGATGAAAAGCGTTCGAATGAGCGCGCGCGATCGAGCCGCTGCCGATCATCGCAATGTTGAGTTGTTTTCTGGCGGAAGGCATCGCTAAGAAGCACGAATAGCTTATCGCAGAATTATCGCCGTCAGCTTTCGACGCCCAGGCTCTGCAAATCTTTCTTCAATTGGGCAAGATCACGCATTAAAACTGTCCGCATTCCAACTTTGGCCGCACCGTCAATATTGACCGGTCGATCGTCAATGAAACAGCACTCATCAGGCGACTTTTGAATTAAATCCAGCGCCAGGCGATAAATCCGTTCCTCGGGCTTCCGCATTCCCACAAAGCACGAGCTCACGAATAAATCGAAAATCTGAGTCAGATTGAATTGTCGAATCCGGTATTCGTTGAATTCACGGGACTCATTGTTGATCGTCGCCATCAAGCACTTGCTGGTCAAACTTCGCGCAAAATCCAGTACCTCGGGTTTTGGCTTGGACAGCGAAAACATGAAGCTTTTGAACTCTTCCTTCGGAAACTTCCTTGCCTGATAAAAGATCGTCCGATCTAAATATTGATCGAGCGTGACCTTGCCTTCCTCAAACGCAATGACAACTTCCTTGTGCCGGGCCTCGAAGTCTGCTTTCTGTAGCTGGAACTTTTCAATCGCGCGTTCCCGCTCTTCGTGGTCCCACGCGTTCGTAAGCAGCACGCCACCAACGTCCCAGAATAATGTGCGAATCGGCTTCATGAAGGCACCAGAAATGAAAGGATTGATGATAGCGCTTGCGATTCAGACCGCTCGGCAATGACGATTTGTGAAGGATTCTGATCTGACGGGCAGCGGTCTACGCCTTTGCCGGCATCTCCGCCGCTACCGCATCCCGGAAATATTCCAACGACATTTTCAGACCCTCATCAAGACCGATCTTCGGTTCCCAGCCCAGCAGCTTCCTGGCTTTGCTGATGTCAGGACGCCGCTGCTTCGGATCATCCTGCGGAAGGTCCTCATATCGAATTTTGCTCTTCGATCCGGTAATTGCGATCACCCGTTCGGCACATTGCAATACTGTGAACTCATTCGGGTTCCCGATATTCACCGGAAAATGTTCGTCGGTTTTTGACAACCTCAAAAAACCATCAACTTCATCTGTCACATAGCAAAAGCTGCGGGTCTGCTTGCCGTCGCCATAAACCGTTAAATGATCTCCGCGCAGCGCCTGCTTCATAAAATTCGGGATCACTCGCCCGTCATTCAACTGCATTCGTGGACCGTAGGTGTTAAAGATTCGCACCATCCGCGTGTCCACCGCATGGTATCGGTGATATGCCATGGTCAATGCTTCGCTGAAGCGCTTCGCCTCGTCATAGACTGATCGCGGCCCGATTGTATTGACGTTTCCCCAGTAAGTCTCCTTTTGCGGATGTTCCAGCGGATCGCCGTAGCACTCGGATGTCGAAGCAAACAGATACTTCGCATGATTTTTATGTGCAATCTCCAGCGCCTGCATCGTCCCCAGCGATCCCACCTTCAAGGTATCGATTCCGTGGACCATGTAATCAACCGGGCTCGCAGGCGAAGCGAAATGGAAAACATAATTCACCGGGCCGCAGTCGAATGGACGGTTGATGTCGATCTGCAGGAATTCAAAGTTTCCCTCCCGCCGCAGGTGCTCAATGTTCGACATGCGTCCGGTCAGCAGGTTGTCCACGGCAATTACGGAGTAGCCTTCAGCCAGTAAAGCATCACACAGATGCGAGCCTAAAAATCCGGCTCCGCCGGTGACCAGCGCGCGAGGTTTCATGAACGCGTACCCTTTTTTGTCCGGGTGTCTGCCGCGCGGCCGGAAATTGGCTCTGGGCTTGCTGCCGGACGCCCTACGCTGTAGTAAGTAAATCCAGCCGCCGCCATGATCTCGGGATCATACAGGTTCCTGCCGTCGATGATGATGGGATACTTAAGCTCCGCCTTCAGCCGATTCAGATCAAGCGCGCCGAACTCCTCCCATTCTGTCAAAATCAGCAACGCATCAGCTCCCTGGGCGGCCTCGTACGCATCTTCGGTCATCGTGACACTTGAGTTCAGCGCTTCCTGCGCCCGTTCCCGCGCCGCCGGATCGTAAGCCGCAATCTGGCATCCCTCCTGCAACAAAGAGTGGATAAGAAGAATCGCAGGCGATTCCCGTATGTCGTCGGTCCCGCCCTTGAACGCCAGTCCCAGTACTCCCAGTTTCTTGCCTCGCAGAGTCCACAACGCGCTGCGCACCTTGCGGATGAACCGGTGCCGTTGCTCCTCATTGATTCGCATCACCTCATCAAGCAGCCGGAAGTCGTAGCCGCACTCGCGTGCCACCGCACGAAATGCCATCAGATCTTTGGGAAAACACGAGCCTCCATATCCCACGCCGGGGCTGAGAAACCTTGGTCCGATTCGGCTGTCAGTCCCAATACCCTGACAAACCTGCTGAACGTTTGCTCCAACACTTTCGCAGATCGACGCCACCGCGTTAATGAATGAAATTTTCATCGCCAGAAAAGCATTCGACGCGTGTTTAATCAGCTCCGCGCTCTTTGCGCTGGTCACAATCAGCGGCGGTGGAATCTGCGCGCGATCGGGGCGGGGAATTGCGTCCGGCCGCATGTAGTAACTGCCATCCGCCAGTGGAGCATAGATTTCTCGCAGCACCGCGGCGCATTGCGGGGTATCCGCACCCACAACAATGCGGTCGGGATAAAGAAAATCTGTGACCGCAGTCCCTTCGCGAAGAAACTCAGGGTTCGATGCGACGTCGAACTCCTCAGCCTCGGCGCCATTGCGCAAAATAATTTTTCGCACCCAATCGCTGGTGTAAACCGGTACCGTACTCTTCTCGACCACCACCTTGTAACTGTTGATCGCTCCGGAGATGCCACGCGCCACGGATTCGACGTAAGAAAGATCGGCCTCGCCATGTTCTGTTGGCGGAGTTCCAACCGCTACGAAAATGGCCGAACTCGCCCGTACCGCAGTTTCCAGATCATCCGAAAATTTCAGCCGGACTCCGCGGTGACGGTGCAGCAGCTCGGGCAGAAATTTTTCGTGAATTGGAACCTCGCCACGGTTCAGCGCAGACAACTTCTTCTGGTCATTGTCCACAACGATGACGTCGTGCCCCAGGTCTGCGAAACAAGCGCCGGCGACTAATCCCACGTATCCCGAACCAACTACCGCAATCTGCATTCAGTCTTCCTCCAAGTCAATGCCCATAATAGATGCGGAAATCAGCATGAAAGCTTACTCTACCAGCTTCAATGTGAACACGGCGCATTTAGCGCACGTAAATGGGCACTCTTCCCAACTCGGAATTCTGTAGAGACGTAGCTCGCCGCGTTTCTTGTTCGGCCACAACATTTCATCCGCGAAGACGATGGAAGCATTTTTACCGACAATTCATTCCCCGAAACCGCTTGAAAAGGTAAACTTCTAGTTCGCCAATTCCTGATTCGAGGTCCGGCATGTATTGGAGTAGGAGCAATGGGCACACAGCGGCTGTGACGTTTTTGGCATCCATTCTCATTCCGGGGCTGCACGCCCAGCAGCTTATTCCCAACAGTGGCCAGCGAATCACGCCGACTGCGCCGACAGGTTCCAGTTTTGTCCCGCTCAATCCCGGTCTCTCCGATAACCCGCAATATGTCGCAGGCCAGGCCGTGACCACCGTCGTCAGCCCTGATGGTAAAACCCTGCTGGTTCTGACCAGTGGATACAACAGAGTTAATGACTCTTCCGGACACGTCATTCCAGCCGATTCGACTCAGTTCGTTTTCGTTTACGACATCTCACAGCACAGGCCCAACCAGAAGCAGGTCGTCCAGGTTCCGAACACCTACAGCGGCATAATGTTTGATCCCGCGGGAACGTCGTTCTACGTAAGCGGCGGCGTCGATGACAATGTGCACGCCTATTCGCTCGCCGAAGGTGGTAAATGGGCCGAAGCCGAGGGAAGTCCCACTGCGCTGGGCCACAATGGCGTTGGTGTTGGCCTTTCAGTCAAGCCGCAAGCCGCCGGAATCGCAATCGCGAAGGACGGCTCGAAGCTGGTCGTCGCCAACTACTACAACGATTCCATCAGTGTGCTTACCAAATCCGAGAGTGGATGGGCCCTTTCAGGCGAACTCGATCTTCGTCCGGGTAAAGAAGATCCCAAAAAGTCGGGCGTGCCCGGAGGTGAATATCCGCTGTGGGTTGCGATCAAAGGCAACGACACCGCCTACATCTCCAGCATCCGGGACCGCGAGATCGTCGTGGTAAATTTCGCCGATAAACCAACAGTTGCCGCGCGCATTCGTGTCCCCGGCCAGCCCAACCGCATGGTGCTGAACGCGAGCCAGTCCACTCTTTACATCGCGCAGGACAACACGGATTCCGTAGGCGTGATCGACACAAGCTCAAACCGGCTTGTGGATAACATCGGAGTCGCCGCTCCAGCTGGCCTGCTGCCGCAAGCAAAATCCAAGCTCAGGGGGAACGATACCAACAGCGTGACGCTCTCGCGCGATGAGAAACTGCTCTATGTCACA
The DNA here is from genome assembly GCA_003224835.1 of Acidobacteriota bacterium. Lineage (GTDB taxonomy): Bacteria > Acidobacteriota > Terriglobia > Terriglobales > Acidobacteriaceae > Gp1-AA145. The sequence continues at coordinate 11,443 of QHZX01000339.1, forward strand.
AACGGCTGGATGAATGATGTTGCCGTCATCCAGCTCAGTTCCACTCCCAGGCAAAGCCATGTCGTCGGATTAATTCCAACCGGCTGGTATCCAAACTCGATCAGCTTTAGCGCTGATGGAAAATTCGCCTACGTGGTAAATGGGAAATCTCCGACCGGGCCCAATTCTGGTTCGTGCCTGGGATTGACTCCGGAGAAGGATTCGAAATGCCGCGCCACCAACCAATACAATTTGCAGCTGATCAAAGCTGGCTTGCAGAGTTTCCCCACTCCGACCTTAGGCGAGTTGCAGGCGCTTACCCAACAAGTTGCAAGTAACGACAGTTTTAAGGCCAGCTTGAGTGCATCTGAGACGGAAAAACTTGCGTTCCTGCGCGCGCATCTCAAACACGTCATCTACATCATCAAGGAAAACCGCACCTACGATCAGGTTCTCGGCGATCTCGAAGTCGGCAACGGTGATCCCAACCTCACCGAATTTCCTGAAGCTACAACTCCCAACTTTCACCAGCTCGCGCGCACCTTCGTGACCCTCGACAATTTTTATTGCACCAGCGAAGTCAGTTTCGATGGCTGGTCATGGTCGACGTCCGCGCGTTCGCCCGACCTCGTCGAAAAAGAAGCGCCCGTCAACTACTCTGACCGCGGCTTGAGCTATGAGACCGAAGGCACCAATCGCGACATCAATGTCGGCTATGGCACGCTGGAGGAGCGGAAGAAGGCGAATCCGATGACCCCAGACGATCCCGATGATCTGCCCGGCACCGCCAATGCCGCCGCTCCGGACTCTCCTGACGGAGAAAATGGCACCGGCTATTTGTGGAACGCCGCGCTCCGTGCCCACCGCTCGGTTCGCAATTATGGTTTCTTCATCGACCTCGCCCGTTACAGCCCTTCCGAGCAATATTCGCAATACAAAATTCCGCTGCTGCTCGATCCAGCTTCAACCAAGACGCAAGTCTCCTACCCGGCAAGCGCGATACTTGCGCCTTACACAGATATTTATTTTCGGAGCTTCGACAACGCGTTTCCCGACTATTACCGCTTTAAAGAATGGGAACGCGAATTTGATATGAAATATGCCAGGGGCGGTCTGCCGAATCTCTCTCTCGTTCGCTTCATGCACGATCACACTGGCGATTTCGGAGCCGCAATCTTAGGCGTCAACACGCCCGAACTTCAAATCGCGGATAATGACTACGCGGTTGGACTGCTGGCTGAGAAAATCGGCCACAGCCGTTACAAAGACAGCACCCTCATTTTTGTGATCGAGGATGATTCCCAGGATGGTGGCGACCACGTCGATTCACATCGCAGCGTCGCCTTCGTGATCGGCCCATACGTCAAGCAGAAAAGAGTAGTCTCCGCGCCGTACACCACGTTGAGCATGTTGCGCACCATCGAAGAAATTCTTGGCATCGGCAATCTGAGCTTGAGTGATGCCTCGGCCAAAGCGATGACCGAGGTATTCGATATAAATCAGAAAAACTGGACCTATACCGCGGCTCCTCCAGCCATGCTGTACAACACCCAGCTTCCGCTGCCGCCGCGTCCCCAGGGCGAGCTGCCGCACCCTACGCATGACGCCGCTTATTGGGACGCTGCTACCGAGGGCATGGACTTCACCATCGAAGACCGCCTAGATCCCCTCGTCTTCAATCAAGTGCTATGGCAAGGCTTGATGGGATCAAAACCCTATCCCGCAACTTCAACCGGTGCCGATCTCCGCCAAAATCGCGCGCAGCTTCTCGAACAATACCGGACCAGCAGGGAAGAGTCTTCTCAACACACTGAGCACTAATCACCAGCCACTAGTCACTATTAACCAAAAAAGCCGGAGCCTTTCGGCTCCGGCTTCAGTGTTGGCTGGTTCGCCCGGAAAAAAATCATCCGCTAACAACTCTGTGAAATCCCTCTGTGTAACTCGGTGTGCTCTGTGGTTGAGCTTTAAATCCTGACCACAGAGAACACAAGTCGCACACAGGAAAAAACCACAGAGGCAATATCCTTAGGCCGTTCTTCTCGGTCGCATCGTCAAATCCCGCACCTGGGTCAGAATGCTCGACATTTGCATTCCATTCAACTGCGAAACGAACGGCAGCATTTCCGCGATGAACGGATCTTTCGTTCTCCGCCGCTCAACAGGTCGGGCACCGACACCTCCAGGGCCCTCGCCAACCGCTCCAATGACGAGAGCGTCGGCGTGGCTTTTTCGTTTTCGATTTTCGACACGTAGGTCCGCGGCACGCTCATGCGGCCGGCCAGTTGACGCTGGCTCAGCCCATTCCGTAAACGCATGGCACGGATTGAAGATGCGAGGTTAAGGTGGCCGCGGTGCGCAGCGGGTACTAGCTGCGGCGCAGGCGCCTGTACGATTTCTGGCTCTTCTTCATCCAGCGAAATGTGGCATCGCCGACAAAGGCTATTGGATGTGCGAAATTGAACCAGAAGGCAATGGTCGCACCGGACAACTTCCCGGGAGTCGACCGGGGCAAGATTAGTGGCCATTTAAAGGTGGGAGTTGCCAGAGCTGACAAAACCCAGGGAACTCATTGCTGAGTTCCAGCTACAACGTAATCTGCGGTACAGGGCCTGTGGAAGTCAAGAAAAATCGCAGCCCTGAACGAAACCATGTCTTTCAATTGTGCAAATATCCAAGAAGAAAAACCCGGAAAACTCACTGATGAGAACGATTGTGAAGACTGATCGCAAATGTTTACTATAAAGATTCCTCGTCGTGGTGGCTTGGTTGTGGCGCAACTTAGTCTGCACGAAAAACATTCCCTCTTCTTCCCCCTTGCGAATAGAATCACCGTCGACTTCGTTCCGCGAGGGGGAAATGTTATGCGCATATTCATCTTAGGTATCGCTCTTGCGTTGTGTTCATCCCCCTTCGTTACCGCCCAACTTGATAGCGCGCTGGAGAAAGCAACTCAGACTCTTGCGCACCACGACACCTCCGGGCTGAGCGACGACAAAATCACCGCAGGGCTGAAGCAAGCGCTACAGGTTAGCACCACCAAGGCTGTGTCTCTCACCGGCAGACCCGACGGTTTTCTGAAGAATGAAGCTATTAAGATCGCGCTACCGCCGAGGCTGCAGACCATCGGCAAGGGAATGCGACTGCTCGGCATGGGCGCAAAAGTGGATGAACTCGAAGTCAGCATGAACCGGGCCGCTGAGCAAGCCACGCCTCAAGCCAAAGCGATTTTTCTAGTTGCCCTCAAAAAGATGACGTTCGACGATGCCCGACGCATCCTCACCGGAGGTGACACCGCCGCGACCGAGTATTTTAAAAGAAGCAGCTCCGCCGACCTTACCACGGCGTTCTCGCCGATCGTTCATCGCTCCATTGGGCGCGTTGGAGTTGTTCAGCAATACAACCAGCTGATAAAAACCGCCCCTGGGGGCAGCGCTCTCGCGGGTCAGTTCGATCTGGACAATTATGTAGTCGGCAAAACCCTGGACGGGCTCTTCCATGTGCTGGGACAACAGGAGACCAAAATCCGCCAGAACCCTGCCGCTCAGACGACAGCGCTGCTGAAAGAAGTCTTCGGAAAAAAATAACGACTCTCGTTTCGCGGTACGGGTAACCGACAGTAAATCTTCAATCCGAGGGTGCCCCGTTCAAGCTCTGCTTGGGCGGGGGGTTTCATCTGTCCGACCCGCCTGACGGGGAAAATGACCATACTCTCCTCTTACCATCGAAATCCGGTATCTTGAAAATATGACGGACCGATCCGCAGCCTGGGACCTGCTCACCGAATTCACCCAGTCCGAAAGCCTGCGCAAACATGCACTGGCGGTCGAAGCGTGCATGCGCGCTTATGCGAAGAAGTTTGGCGCCGATGAAGAGCTGTGGGGCACAGTCGGACTGATCCACGACTTCGATTACGAAAAATATCCCACCTCCCAAGAGCATCCCTACAAAGGCAATGAAATTCTGAAAGAACGCGGATACTCCGACGAAATTCGCCGCGCCATCATGTCCCATGCCGAGTACAGCGGCGTGACTCGCGATTCTCAAATGGAAAAAGCCCTCTTCGCTTGCGATGAACTCGCCGGATTCATTACCGCCGTTGCCTTGGTCAAACCCAGCAAATCATTGGCTGAAGTCGAAGCAAAATCCGTCCGTAAAAAGATGAAAGACAAAGCCTTCGCCCGCAGCGTCAACCGCGACGACATCATTAACGGCGCTCGCGATCTTGGCGTTGATCTCGACGAGCACATCGCGTTTTGCATTGGGGCGTTACGAGGGATTGCGAACGAGTTGGGATTGGCAGGAGGAAATTAGCTAACCTATTTCCTACGAATGCCCGATAACAAGTAGGAAGACAATATGCCGAAGACGCTACAAATCACCTTGAATAACTCAGAGTACCTCAGCTTGAGTCGTGCCGCGTGCGAACGCCACGTTTCGATGGCGGAACTGGTCCGCGAAGCCTTAGGCCTGAGTCAAACCCGACCAGGTCAAAAGAGTGTTAGACGAAAGCTCGAAGCAATTCGTGCAGCTGCCAAACATAGTTATCCCACTTGCGATATTCGAGAGATGCTTGCGGAGATCGAAGGGAAAACAGGCTATTAGGATGAGCTGTTAGCAGCACCTAACGCGAACGTCCTTGCCACCTTTGCGCAAGAATAAGGCATAGGATTTCTGCCCACATTGCAGTCCCTCTCGCGCACAGAATCGCTCATAGGCGGACTCGTCGAATATCTCGCGCAAGACTGCTCGAAGTAAACGAAAGAACTTCACACCCGCTCCTCTGCCATCCGCGTCACCACAAACGGCGACTCTTTCGTCTGCGCTTCCTTCCTTCCGCTCAGAATTCCAAACCACTGACGTAACGACTCGACCAGAATCAGTCCGACCATCACGATCAATACTCCGGTCACAGCCGCGTCCAGCCGGTTATTGAAGATTAAGCGCGCGCCTCCGCCACTCAGCGCCAGCCTCCGGGCCTGCGCCAGAAATCCAATTCGCGGATCAGGATCGAAAATCTTGTGCCACGACGCGGTGAACGTCACAATCACCAGCCATGCCAGCGGCGCGAGCGTCACCAGCATGTACTTTGCGCGATGCATCTTGATGAGGATGGTTGTCGCCACGCATAGCGCCACTGCTGCCAATAACTGGTTCGCGATCCCGAATAGCGGCCACAGCGAGTTGATTCCTCCCAGCGGATCGCGTACCCCCTGCCACAGAAAATATCCCCATGCGCAAACAATGATCCCGCTGGTCGCCAGCACCGACGGATACCAACTCGTCCGGCCCAGCGGCTTCCAGGCATGCCCGAGCGCATCTTGAATCATGAAGCGTCCAACGCGAGTGCCTGCATCGAGCACGGTCAAAATGAACAGCGCCTCAAACATGAGCGCAAAGTGATACCACAGCGCCATCACCGCCTGTCCTCCCAGGCTGCTCGAAAAAATGTGCGCCATCCCGACTGCAAACGCCGGGGCGCCTCCCGTCCGATTAAATAGTGTCTGTTCTCCAACGCTTTGCGCCAACGCCTGCATTCCCGCCGCGCTCACAGGAAATCCCCATGCGCTGATCGTGCTCGCGGCCTTTTCAGGCAGTTGTCCAGCAATTCCAGCCGGGCTGTTGATGGCGAAATATGTTCCCGGCTCCAAAACGCAAGCCGCAACCGTCGCCATGATCGCTACCATCGACTCCGCGACCATCGCGCCA
>QHZX01000201.1 GCA_003224835.1 Acidobacteriota bacterium
ATTCAGCACCGCATTGGTGTCGTTAAAGAAAAACTGCCCGTGATAGCGATCGCTGCCGGGCTTGGTGAGAATCTCGATACGTCCATAACCCAATTTGTCGTACTGCGCTGAGAAGGGATTCTGGTTAATGCGAATTTCGCGGATCGACGACTTGGGCGGAAGCTGCCCGCCGGTAAAGCCATCGATATAGATCTGCCCGCCCTCCGGACCTGCGGCCGGACCAGCCAAAGCTTGCAGTTCGTTTTGCAGTTCGTCTGGATCGTCGGACAAAGCTTCGAGGTCTTTACCTTTTATCACCACCGAACTCGCGTTCGAGGCTGAGCTTACGTCTAGTTGCGTCCCGTCGGCTTGCACATTGACTTTTTCTTCTTGCACTTGGACTTGGAGTGCGAGATTTAAGGTCTGGCGTTGTCCGGCGGCGAGTTCGACTCCCGATTTCTGGAAGGTCGCGAATCCCTGAGCGTGGGCAGCGACGTTATAAGTTCCGGGCGCGAGCGCAGGGATTGCGAACGACCCTTCTTGATTCGTGGTGGCAGAACTCTGCTTTCCATCGGAAGCGGTAATAGTGACTGTGGCTTGCGGAATTACGGCGCCAGTCTGGTCGATGACCTTGCCGCTAAGCGTGGCGTTCGGCGCTTGGGCGAATGCCGCCGCCGACGCGAGTGAGAAGACAATCAGGAAGGCTCTCAAGGTTCCTCTTTGGAATTTCATTCGCCTGTAGCCTCGCCGCCGGGTGAAGACCCCAGGTTCCAAGGCGAAAGAATGCTCGCGGCAGACGCCCCGCTCGGCGCGGCACTCATTATTGGCTCGACTCCGGAAATAAGGGTAATTGCAGTTGGCGCGGAGGTCGCGCTGCCCTCGGTGGCGACAAGCATCACAGCGTCTCCCTTTTGCAGATCGGAAATTGCCACGGTCGGCATTCGGCTGAGCATCTGCTGGAAGTCCGGCGAACCGTTTGCGCGACGCTCGCCTGCCTGCGAGGAGTCAGCTGACCCGGCAGCCTGCTTACGCCAACTGCCCTGAGCGTTCTGACCTTCGCCGCCATTAGAGTTATCTGATGGTCCGCTGTGCGAAGGTTCTCCGGGAGCGGCATTAGGATGGCTCGCGGTCGAGGCATCACCTTTCAGTTTTGCTGCAAGCCTCTGGGCGACGAATGGCGGCAATTTATGCATTTGCGAATCCGAGCCAATCTTGAGCGTTACCGGATTTTTCGTCAGCATGTCCATCACTGTAATGCTGCTGTTGGCCGCGTCGGTCGAGATCACCGTTCCCGCTATATTCCTGAACGTGCCGGAGACGATGGCTTGCGCCGCGAATTCGCTGCCGTCGTCATTCTTCGTCCCGCGGGTGCGAAGCTGATCTCCGGGCTTGATCTGATCCAGCGTGCCGGGTTTGGCTTCGTCGAAATTTACCGAGTCCGGCGAGTAGCGACGAATATTTGTCGCCGGCGATATATGAATCACGATCGGTTTTCTGGATGAAGCGAGCGCGTTGGCGATGGTGATCGTCCCCGCTGTCGGATTAATTTGTTTCACAATACCGCCCGCACCTTTGCGCCACTCTTCGCGTTCCTGTTGGTGTTTTTGAGCGATATCGCTTTGCTTCATGACGATGACGGTCGAAGCAGCAACCGAATTCCCTTCACCGCTGGGGCCCAAAGCAAGCACCCGGTCGCCGATATGAATATCTGACAATTGAATTGCGGAAGCGGTTTTTAAATCAGTCTGACCCGGAGTCGCCTGCACTACGCGTGTGGCACCGGTGACGGTGAGAGTCACTTCGACGCCGCTGTCGGTCGTCAGCACAATCGAGTTGCCACTAACTGACTTCACCGTGCCAAGGACTTTCGCGAGTGCCGTTTGCGCAAAAGTAGCGCATCCCAATACCAGGAATAGCGCGCATTTCAACGCAGCCGCCCGCCGCGTGGAAAGCAAGGTTTGGAAAGAGGTTTTCACGAATACTCTGACTATTATTCAATCATGCGGAAGAAGCAAGGTAGGTAAAGATTTGTCAAACTCCGATAAATGAAAGCCGCGAAGATGCAGGCGCCTGAAAAGCGTGGCCGTGCGAAATCAGCGCAGGCTAGCGACTTTGCGGCGATTCGATTTCGAGAAGCGCCTTCTTCCGCTGCATCCCCCAACGATATCCGCCGAGGTCGCCGTTTGAACGGAGAACGCGGTGGCATGGGATAGCAATCGCCACCGGATTGGTTGCGCACGCGCGTGCAACTGCGCGAACGGCTGACGGATGCCGGATGGCTTTTGCAACTTCGGTGTACGATCGCGTTTTGCCAAAAGCGATCGATTGCAGATATGACCACACGCGGCGCTGAAATGCTGTCGCCTGAATGTCTAGCGGCAGCGACGAAGATGGTTCAACGCCAGAGATGCGCTGCACCACTTGATCGGCCAACTGCGTCAAGCCTTCATCGTCACGACGCCTTACAGCGTAGGGGAATTCCTGCTTGAGTCCTTGTTCTAATTCTTCTTCCGAATCCGCAAACTGAATACTGCAAATGCCTTTATCGGTGGCTGCGATGATCATGCGTCCGATCGGCGATTCGGTGAATGAATAACGAATGGGCGTCGCTATCGCACCACGGCGGTATTTCGCAGGCTCCATGCCTAGCTCAGACGAAGTGCGCGAGTAGAGCCGACTGGTCGAACTGTATCCAGCGTCATGCATGGCGCGCGTGACTGAGTGCCCCGCCTTCAGCTTCTGCCGAAAACCGCGCATGCGGCATGAATCCGCGTACTCTTTGGGCGTGATTCCGAGCACTGCCTTGAACGTTCTCTGCAGATGAAACGGACTCTGCTGAAATTCAGCGCCCAGGCGCGCGAGCGTAACCGGCTCATCCAGGTGCAGCTCGATATAACGGCAAACGGATTTGATCAGTTCCTGACGTGGATTTCCGACGATGGCTTTGGGACGGCAGCGCAGGCACGCGCGAAAACCAGCCGTCTCGGCCTCCTGCGGCCTGGGGAAGAACGTGACGTTCTCACGGCGCGGACGCTTAGATGGGCACGACGGCCGGCAATACACGCCAGTCGACGAAACGGCAAAGACGAATTTGCCATCGCTTGCGCCATCGCGTCCCAGGACAGCTTGCCAGCGCGAATCTTCGATAATGCTTTTCATCTTCAGTTGCTGCGGTTGAATTGTACTGTTCATGATCGGAGATTACGCTGATGTGAAAATCTAGAATATCCGCATCTTGCGGTCAAACGGAATTGTTTGCAGTGCGCTGTGCGCCACTCACTTGGGGTGATGCGCATGCGTTTATGGATGTCCTGACTACGTTCGTGGTGACTCGCGAGCAGCGTAAGGTCCCTCTCTCGGTCGCTTTCAGCGTCCGAGTTCGGGATGACACTCGTGGGAGGAGGAACTGTGGGGCGGGGTGAACATCATGCTGGCGGGGACCTGGAAGATTTCGGTAGTGCCGGAAGGCGGGCCGGTTGATACCAACCGTAACTCAGGTCGCGCCACTTTGGATTGTTGGCTTCTATCGAGAGTATCTTCTTTTCACGACGCCAATTCTTGAGTTCTTTTTCCCGGCGAATGGCTTTGCCTACTGAACCGTAACGTTCGAAATAAACCAGATTTGTCACGTTGTATTTCGTTGTGAATCCGCCGAAGGTATGGGATTTGTGCTGGCGCACTCGGCGTTCGATGTGACTCGTGATCCCGATATAGAGCACTCGCCGCTGGCTGCTCAGGATGTAAACGTAATAAGT
>QHZX01000202.1 GCA_003224835.1 Acidobacteriota bacterium
TTCTTCTTATTTGGATCAGTGGAACTCTTTTGATGAGCCATATCGCAATCGCATGTTGAACCACATCGTCGCATTTGAAATCGCTGTCGCCCGCGTAGAAGCTAAGTTCAAGTTGAGCCAGAACCGAACAAAGGGTGAACAGGAAAATGTAATTCAGGCGCTGAGTGAGAACCCTGATCCGGCGATTTCCGGCGTCGCTGATTTAATGCGCCAGCGCGGCTTGGGCAAGCCATGAAAGCTGGGTCGCCGAAAAAAGCTCTCGCTGGATTACGCGTGCTCGTCGGACGTGCTCGGCATCAGGCCGGCATGTTGTCGGCAGAGTTGAAGGCTTTGGGAGCTGAGGTGATCGAAATTCCGTTCATTGAAATTCGAGCGCCTCGTTCATACGAACCCCTCGATACCTCTCTCAAACAAATCTCAGAATATGCGTGGCTGATTCTGACCAGCGTGAACGGAGTCGAAGCGCTCGCCGCGCGCATGAAACACCTGAGAATGAAAACGGACGCTCTTGCGAACTTGAAAATTGCAACAATTGGGCCTTCAACTCGCAAGGCCACAGAAAATCTGGGATTGAAGGTGACGGTGATGCCGCCGAGGTATGTTGCCGAATCGGTGGTTGAGAGCTTGCAAGGTAAGGTTGGCGGCCAACGAGTCCTGGTGATCCGAGCCGCAGTAGCGCGTGACGTGATTCCGCGTGAGCTGCAAAAAATCGGCGCAACCGTAGATGTGGTTGAGGCCTATGAAACCGTAGTGCCCGCGTCGTCTAAGAACAAATTGCAACGTGTAATGCGAGATCCGAAACGCCGGCCGCAGATTGTGACCTTTACGAGTTCTTCAACGGTGAGAAATTTTGTCGAACTGTTGGGCGGGCAGAAATACCTCGCCAATTTGGATGGAATTCGGCTCGCCTCAATTGGACCTGTTACTTCCGCAACCCTGCGGGAGTTCGGGTTGCCTATTCACATGCAAGCGGGGGAGTACACAATTGCGGGATTGACACGGGCGATTGTCGCAGACCAAAAGCAGGTTCCTCACCCCTGAAGCGGTTCGGAATGACATATTTTGTTTACGCCCTGGAAATGGAACTAAACGGCTAGCACTACTGCAGCTTGCATCCGCAATCTGCCGGTGGGACGTGGGCTTTGAGGAAATTTGTCACGCGCCGGTAGGCATCAATCTGGTTTTCTACTCGCGCGAAACCGTGGCCTTCATTTTCGTAAATCTTGTAATCGGCAACGCCGCCGTGTTTCTTGATCGCGTCGACCACCTGAATTGTCTCTTCCTTCGGGCACCGCGGATCATGCCCTCCCGCGAGCAGAAGTAGAGGCGCCTTGATCTGATCGACAAAGAAAAATGGTGAACGATCGCGGAAGAACTCAGGGTTCTTTTTTGGATCGCCCATGGTCGCGAGATCAGATTGCTGTAGCACTGGATCTTCGTTTTCTATTTCGGTGAACCAGTTGACGAACGGCACGATCGGCACGCCCGCGGCCCAGACATGAGGCGCTTTGGTGACGGCCATCATGGTCATATAGCCGCCGTAGCTGCCGCCCATTGCAATAATCTTTTTAGGATCGGGATAGCCGGTTTGTTTCAGGAAGTCGGCAGCGGCGAGTACGTCCTGTAAATCTCCGCCGCCCATGTCGAACAGATTTGCATCTTCAAACGCCTTGCCATAGCCGGTCGATCCACGATAGTTGGGCGCAATCACCATGTATCCCTGATTTACTACGTGCTGAATGAACCTGTTGAATGAGTCCACACTCTGCGATTTTGGCCCGCCGTGAATGTAAACGATGGCGGCGTTCTGCCCATTGCGCTGCATGTTGCGAGTCACATACACCCAAGCGGAGATCGTCCATTTGCCATCGCGGCTTGGGTAGTGAACGAGAAAAGGCTCAACCATATGATCGGCGGGAACACCGGCCATTAAGGAATGCGTGACCTGGGTCGATTTATTGGTAGCAATGTCGTATATCCAGGCATCGCCAGGAGCGCTCGCGCCGTTGTGGTAGTACAGGAGCTTCGAGCCATCATGACTAAATGCGGACTCCGCACCACCGAATGAGTTGGCCCCCTTTTTCAGCGGCAGCTCGGTCGTCTTTTCCGAAGCAAGGTTATGAAGGAACAGGTCGGCATGGCCATCCACGTTTGCGCGAAAAGTAACGTGCTTGCCTTCTGGAGAAAAGTTTCCCCCTTGGAGTTCCCATTTCTGATCGCTCAGCCATTTGATTTTTTTGGTGGCGATGTCGAGAAGAGCGACATTCTGGTGTTCGTTGGCGGCGTTGCTTGTGATCAACAGCGTCTTGTTGTCGGCAGAAAAGTCATTTGCTGCATAGAGTTTCTCGCCATCGTGTGGCGTGACGTGTGTGCTGGTTCCTGTCTTCAAATCAACAACAAGGATGTTTGAGTCTGTTCCCTTGGCATCTTCCTGCGTAAAAGCGATCAGCTTCCCATCCTTTGACCAGATCGGATTACGGTTCAGTTTATTTGGCGGTGTGTTGGTCGTAATGTGCTTCACATCGCGCAGGAGAGTATCGAATACGTCGATTTCGTAAACCGATGACGTTTTCGGCTTGACGATATATGCGAGATAGCGGCCGTCCGGCGACCAGGTGGGATTCTCTTCTGCAACTTGGGGCGTCTTGGTGAGATTCACTACTTGTCCGGTCTTTGGCGAAACCAGAAATATGTCCCATTGCTCGTCGCCATCGTAGTCAGATTGATACGCGATCCATTTGCCGTCGGGTGACCACGTAGGATGCGACTGGCGCTGATCACTGACCGTAAGCTGCGTGGGCCAGCCACCCTCGGCAGGTACAAGCCAGAGATTGTTTCGCCCCGTGATATTTGAGATGAAAGCGATTGTATTGCCGTCAGGCGACCAGGCGGTACCGCCGACTTGGCGCGTCATGTAAAGGCGCTCGAGCGAAAGGCCCTCTTCGCCCTGTTCGACATTCGCGTCAGGCTTCGCAATGATCTGCTTGGGATCGGTTATTGCGTGCGGAGGCGTAAGGGCCTGCGAAACTGCCAGCGTACTCATAAGTATGACGATAGCAAATCGCAGGATGTGATTCATGTCGGGTGCTAGGAGCAGATCGCAGCGAGAATTCTCATCTCAATAAGATCGCAGACGGCTGCCCTTGTACCGCAAATTGGCCAGAAGTTGATGTTATTAACTTCCCGGTCGACTGAACCTGAAGAAGAGACAAGCTGGAAGAGCCATTGTTCGTAACCACAACCCAGTTGAAGGTAGTCGTGTTGTTCGCGAGATTCGCGGTGATCCCCCCGGAAAAAACTGAAGCGCCTCCTGAAGCGGTCGAAAGCGAGGAAAGAATGCCTGTTGCCGGACTGTATTGATATCCGGAAACCTGGCTCGACCCGCGGTCCACCACATACACAAAATTCGCACCTCGATTGATAAGGATGGTAGACGGACCGACTCCGGCAGCAACCGGAGAGCCGGAGGGAATTTCAGCCAGCCTTCCGTCCGGCGCACCGCAGGTTGCCGTAATTTGAATACACGCAGAAAAGATGCTGATGTTGTTGGAGCCTGAATTGGAGACGAAGAGATTGTTGTCATCCGCAACCGTGCAAGTAGCGGTGGCAGTATTTGACGCCACGCCGGCACAGCGTGAAAAGGCAAGGCCGTTGGGATTAATGCCGGCGGTGTAGGAGTTTTTAAACGTCAGCGCCCCTGTCGCATCAAACGTAAATTCCTCAACGTTGTTGCTGAATTGATTAGCCACATACAAATAGGATCCCACTGGAGAAACCGCTACAGCGCTGGGGCCGGAGCCGCCTACATCACTTAATAATTCAGTAGGAAACGTGCTGACCAGGTTCAGGTTTGTGCCGGACACTGCGAACACGGCGATAGTTCCCGAGGTTACGTCGCCGGAGGTCCCCTGGTTGGCAACAAACAGGAACTTACCCGCGGGATCGATTGCCAGCGCTACTGGATTTTCGCCATTCGTGTTTACACCTGAGCCGGCGGCGGCGAGAGTGCCGTTTGAGTTCACTTGAACGTCAGTGGCGACTGGGCTGCCATCGCTTCCGATCGCGGCAATAGTTCCATTGGTCTGCCTGATGGTGTACGAACGGACCTTCTGATCGCCTTGCGTGGCTACCCACATAAAACTGGTATTGGACGGCGCGCTATTCGATCCGATACAGCTATTCCACACAATAATCGGGGCCACAGCTAACGCCACCAGCACCCAACGAGACTTTATCCCCATTACTTGTTCCTCGGAAGAAAGGTTTCCAACCCGCGAAGGGTCAAGCTTTCAAATGTTTCACGCTTTTAAGATTCGCAACCAGCCTTGAATCTGAAGCACTTAATTGTGTATCAGGAATGGGCGGAAAAGAGCAAACCAACCGAGCACGTAGCTACGAATTTCCGCTGGCAGCAACTGGAGCCCGCTGTTCCCGCAGTGCCTCGCGGGGCTGCAAAGGAATATGCATTTCAACCAGAAGCCCACCCTCAGCCAAGTTGGATGCGCGCACCGAGCCTCCGTGCAGCCTAATCGCTTGTTCAGTAATTGCGAGGCCTAACCCGACGCCCCCGGTCGAGCGCTCACGCGCGTCATCAATCCGATAAAAAGGCTTGAAAATTTTGTCCAGCTCTCCTTCAGAAACGCCAGGGCCGGAATCGCTGACCTGGATGAACGCGTCCTCAACATTTCCGGATTTTATTTTTTCCGCCCGGATTTGGACAGCAGTTCCCTCACGCGTGTAACGGGTGGCGTTGCGGACCACGTTCTCGATGGCGCTGCGTAAGAGGGCACGATCGCCCATCACGGGAAGCTCGTCGAGAATCTCACATTCGACCTGAGTGTTCCGTGCCTGAGCCTCAAAAGCTGCATCGCGGGCGATTTCTTGTACCAAGTCTTCCAGTTGTACCGGTTGTTTGCGGAGGCTTCCGGCGCCACTCTCGAGGCGAGCAATCGTTGTGAGGCTTCCGATCAGCTCATTCATCCGATTCGATTCGAGGCTGATGCGGTCTAAAATGCTTTGCCCTTCGGGCCCGGTTCGTTGACGTGCAAGTTCGAGAGCGACACTCAGTCGGGCCAGCGGCGATCGAAGTTCATGGGAAATATCTTTGAGCAGACGCGATTGCGCATTAACCAGTTTTTCGATTTGCTCAGCCATCAGGTCAAAATCACGGACCAGCTGAGAAAGTTCATCGCCGTTTGGAGAATATCTGCCGCCGACGCGAGCTGAAAGATCTCCAGAGGCGAGTTTCTGCGTCGCTCTCCGCAACCGAGTTACCGGAGAAGTAAGGAATTGCGCTAGGAAATAGCAGACTAGACCCGAAGTCAATACTGCGATAAAAATTCCGAGCCCGGGCACCCCGTTGGGTCCAAACAAGGCACTCTGCCCGGGAGGAAGTTCGGTCACAAGCATGTAGGTGTGGCCATCTGGTCCAGTCATTGACACGCGCAGCATCTGAAAATGTGGATTTAATCGTCCCAGGAAAGTATCAGTGGTACGGCGCTGGCCTTTGGCAACTTCAACGAACCAGGGTGGCACGGAATGGCCGAGCAGACTTTCACCGTCCCTGAAGAGGACTGTGCGGAGATGCTGGCTATCGCGGACCCTGCGCAGGAACTCATGGAGCCTGTCAACTCCGCCAGCCTGATATATCGATACGGCTTCGCTAAGGATTTTTGATTGCTGTGCTTCCATGGCAGAAATCTGCCGGGTCGGCCGCATGGCGACCGTGATCAGAATGGCCATGACCACGAGTAGGGCTACCACCAGCCAGAATGACAGAAATATCTTAAGAAAAAGGCTTTTCATCGAGTTGCGTTCTTTACCTTCGGTCTACTCAGGGCAAAAATGTACCCCGTGCCGCGCACAGTGCGCACCTTGCTTACGTGCATGTCGATACTGCGATCGAAGGGAGAAAACTTGCGTCCTAAAACCTCATCCACTAACGCCTCGCGAGTCACTACTCGGCCCGCCTCACGCAGCAGCACTTGTAGCAGCGCAAATTCAACCGAAGTCAGATCGACGGGCTTTCCGCGGTGCAGCACAGATCGTGTCGCGGGATCCAATTCAACATCACCAACACGAATAACTTCCGGAACGTCCTGTTCCCTGCCCTTGTGTGAGCGGCGTAGGATTGCGCGGATACGCGCCACGAGTTCGCGGGGATTAAAAGGCTTGGGAAGATAATCGTCGGCGCCGATTTCAAGTCCCACGATGCGGTCCACGTCTTCGCCCCGTGCGGTAAGCAGCAGAACAGGAATTCGCGATCCATCCCTGATGCGGCGCAGCACGTCGAAACCGTTCAAGCCGGGCAGCATGACATCAAGCACGACTAAAAGATGATCCCCGGAGATGGCGCGCGCGAGTCCAGTTTTCCCATCATGGACTGCCTCTACCTGAAATCCTTCAGGACGAAGGTATTCGCTGACCAGCGAACAAAGCTCTACATCATCGTCGATGACCAGAATGCGTTCCACGACATTCATTTTAGTAGCTCAATTCGCGGTCCCCGGTAAAGATTCGTCAAATCCCGCAAAGCGCTGGTTTACAAACATTTACTCTGCTTGACTCTCTTTATACCGTCGATTGCCGGCCATCCGTGTTCCTATTCTATGTAAGGGCACGAAGTCTGATCGCAGTTTTCGAATACTCAGGAGGAAGACGTGAAATCTATGGAGTCAAAACTAACCGCAATCACAGCCGTTCTGACGCTGTGCGCTGGCATGACGCTCGCACAGGGCGGCCCTAGCGAGCCGATGCATCACCGTCACCATGGGGACTTTATGGGAGGGATGGAGCTACCGCTTCATCAATTGAATCTCACGGATGACCAGAAGGCGCAGATCAAGCAGATTTTTCAAACCGAGAAGCCGAATATGAAGCCTCTCATGCAGCGAGAACACGCTGCACATATGGAGATGGTGCAGCTAATCACCAGCGGAACATTTGATCAGTCAAAGGCGGCTGCGATTGCGGGTCAGGAATCGCAGACTCACATGCAGATCGAAGTCGAGCACGCAAGAATCGCGTCTCAGATTTACCAACTGCTGAGCGCTGATCAGAAAGCCAAGGTCGCGGACCTCATTGCTCAACACCAGCAGCGCATGCAGGAGCATATGCAAAAAGAGCAGGCGCCGTCGGACCAGCAATAGCTTAGAAGTTGCAGTCCGTGGTAACAGCATGTCAATCGAGGGCGGATGCCAGCGGAAACGCGGGCTCCGCCTTTCAATTATCACAGCTTCAGTAACGGCGGGATTGCGAACCCCTGGACAGGAGAGTACATTGGCAAGCACATCAACTCAGTCTGATTTTGTCACTATGATCGCGCAGGAAGTCGTTTCTGGAATTGATGAAGCCGTGGGTTATTGGCTAGGCCGCATTGAACAGGAATTGGCGGGGCGCGGCGTGAGTGCCGAGCAACAGCTTCGCAATGTTCAAGAAGTAATTAGGGAATACAAAGAGGTAACCGGAAAATTGCCGTTTCGCTGCGCCCGGGCGTGATTCTGGCGCATAATGCTTGCGGGCTGGCTCCTTTGTTGAAGTTCACTGACAGTCTCTGGAGCAAGTAATGAATTTCGACAGCGCAATTTCTCTCCTAAGCCATTCAAATTGGGGATTTCTCGCATTATGGCTTCTGCTGCTAGCGGTCGCCTTCACGTCCTGCTTCCCTGAACGTTCGGCGCCTTCTGCATCGCAGGGTCCTCGGCCTGAGGGACCACAGGGCTAGTCCTGACTTTCGCGCTTGCGGCACACAACCGCGCTGCTCACTGTACTGCTAAAATCGCACTTAGCAGCCCATGTTCCCGAAAAGTCTTCGTCCTCTTCTTCCCTACTTAAAAAAATACCGCCGCAGTTACTGGTGGGGTGGAATCTTCGTTTTATTCATGAACGCGGCCTGGGTGCTGGTGCCTCCAATTGTGGGCCGCGCGATCGACGATATGCGGGAAGCGGGAATTTCTCTGCATAAGATTGGCATTGTTGCCCTGGTGCTGCTGCTGGTTTCCGGAACCAAGGCAATCTTCCAGTTCCTGATTCGCTGGGTCGTGATCGGGGTTTCGCGCGAGATTGAGTTCGACCTTCGCAACGATCTATTTCGTCACCTCGAAGGTCTTTCTCACAGCTTCTATCAACGAACGCGCACCGGGGACATCATGGCCAAGGCGACGAATGATTTAAATGCGGTGCGGATGCTGCTCGGCCCCGGCTTCATGTACACGGCCAATACTGTCGTATTTACGGCTTTTGCCTTGGGGTTCATGCTGCACATCAGTCATCGGCTTACGTTTTACGCCTTTCTGCCGCTGCCGATCGTAAGCATCGTAATCCAGTATTTCGGACGGCGAATTCACGAGCGTTTTGAGCGGATTCAGGCGATGTTCTCTGAGATCTCCGCGCGTGCGCAGGAAAATTTCTCAGGCGTGCGAATCATTCGCGCTTATGCGCAGGAAGACGCGGAAATCGCGAGCTTTGAAACCGCCAACCGCGAGTACATTGCACGCAGTCTTACGCTGGTGCGATTGATGGGCATGCTATGGCCAACTCTCGAAACTATGCTTGGTCTGGCCATCGTGCTCGTGCTTTGGTTGGGTGGACGCGAGGTCTTGCTGGGCCGGATGACGGTTGGGCAGTTTACTGCGTTCAATACATTCATGGTGCAGCTTACATGGCCCATCATTGCGCTTGGGTGGGTGATCAATATTTTCCAGCGCGGGACGGCTTCGCTAGTGCGAATCAATCAACTAATGCAGGAGCAGCCCGAGATTGTGGATGCACCGAATGTGAAAGCGCAAGCTCCCGAACAACAACTAACCGGAGACATCGAATTTCGGAACTTGCAGTTCTCGTACAACGGAACTCCGGTGCTACACGATATCAACTTGCGTGTTCCTGCGGGGAGCAGCCTTGCAATTGTTGGTCCGACAGGCTCAGGCAAAACCACGCTGGTAAGTCTGATTCCGAGAATCTACGACACTGAGCCGGGATCGGTGCTCATCGACGGCAAGCCGATACGCGAATACCCTCTGGCGATGCTGAGGCGTAATATCGGATTTGTTCCTCAGGAAACTTTTCTGTTCGGCGAAACCATTCGCGAGAACATCGCCTTTGGAGCGCCGGATGCAACTGACCACGATGTCCGCTGGGCAGCAGAAGCAGCTAACATTGCAAGCGAGATTGAAGACTTTCCCGAACAATACAAGACCATTGTTGGCGAACGCGGAATTACGCTTTCGGGAGGGCAGAAACAGCGCACCGCAATTGCTCGCGCCCTGATTCGTAATCCCCGGATTCTGGTGCTGGATGACGCGCTCTCGAGTGTGGACACGCAGACCGAAGATAAGATCCTGAATCATCTGCGCGAAGTCATGCAGGGCAGAACCACAATTTTTATTTCCCACCGGGTCTCTACCGTGCGGAATGCAGACCACATCGCCGTGCTCCACAGTGGTCGCATTGTGGAGTTTGGCACGCACGAGGACCTGATCAGCAAGAATGGCTATTACAGCGATCTCTACAACAAGCAATTGCTTGAGGAGGAGCTGGCCGAAGTTTCATAGCAGTCCTGAGTTGTTGATCATCCCGTGACAAAAATCAACTCGCCTATCCAATAAGATTCTTAGGATGAAGAGGCGGCCCTACCACGCGTGATTTGATCCGCACGGTGGCTCTAAAAACCGGCAAGACGAACTTCTCTTTGCTCGAATTGGCAGCGGGTACCGGATTCGTTCCAATGCAGGCGGACCAAGAGCTGCGTCACGAAGGAGTAAGCCTGGATGTCACGCTGCTGGATCGCGCGAACACTCACCTCCCACAAAACGGCACTTCGAAAAAGACCATCGCTGACGCCTTGAACGTGCCATTTCAAGATTCAGCATTCGATCTGGTTTCGTCCACGTTATTTCTTCACCATCTCTCGCCCGAAGACGTGGTGAAGTTCGCGCGAGAAGCTCTCAGAGTCTGCCGGGTCGCAGTCTTAGTGAATGATCTCGTACGGCACCCGTTGCATTTGGCCCTGGCTTATGCGGGAGTGCCGATTTATCGCAGCCGCATCACCCGCAATGATGCGCCTGCTTCTGTGAAGCAGGCATATACGGTTGAAGAAATGACCGAGTTCTTCCGCACGGCAGGAGCAGCTAAGGTGGAAGCACAGAGACACTTTTTATTTCGCATGGGTGTTGTTGCCTGGAAAGAAACTCCGGCAACGAGCGGAACTGAGTCATGAGTTTTGACCTGGCAATTATCGGTGGAGGCCCGGCAGGTTGCGCGGCGGCGATCGTGGCGGCAAAGAGTGGCGCGCGTGTGCTCTTGCTCGACCGCAGCCGCTTTCCTCGTCAAAAGGTGTGCGGTGAGTTCGTCTCGGCTGAGTCTC
Source organism: Acidobacteriota bacterium (assembly GCA_003224835.1). Taxonomy (GTDB): domain Bacteria; phylum Acidobacteriota; class Terriglobia; order Terriglobales; family Acidobacteriaceae; genus Gp1-AA145. The sequence goes on from QHZX01000202.1 coordinate 10,364, forward strand.
TGGGGCTATTGCAACTGCTGCTAGCGGATGATTTCCAATACCTGTTGTCAAAGTCGCCGCGCATTTCCCGCACGCGGATATTTCTCGATGGCTCGATGTTGGAGGCGGCGATTAATCCTCCAGCAGCCAGCATTGCTCGCTTTGATCTGGATTCCGCACTTTGGCAAAGTTGTTGCGAGGCTGGAGTGGAGGCTCATGCGGAAACTACGGTTAAATCTATAGAGGGATCCGGCCTATTTCGGATTGTTGCGGGCGATCAAGTTTTCGAATCCAAGTCAGTGATAAATGCAAGCGGCCGATGGTCAAGCTTTACCAGTCGAGAGGTGCGCGCACGTAGTACAGACCAGAAATGGATCGGAATCAAAGCGCACTATTATGAGATCGCCGCGGCCTCCTCAGTGGATTTGTATTTTGTTGACGGCGGGTATTGCGGAGTACAACCGGTCGCTGCCGCGCATAACGGGTCGAGTACTCGGATCAACTCATGCGCCATGGTGCGGGCGGACGTCGCGAATTCGTTGCCAGAGGTCCTGCGTTTGAATCCTGCATTGCGAGAACGAAGCTATTCGTGGACGCCAGTTACCGAAACCGTGACTACATCACCCCTGATTTTTCACCAGCCTGAGCCGGTACAAAACGGAATGCTACAGGTTGGAGACGCGGCAGCCTTCGTCGATCCATTTGTTGGTGACGGCATCTCGCTGGCGCTACGCAGTGGCGCACTTGCTTCAGAATGCCTTCATTCTTTTCTCCAGGGGAGGTGCTCGCTCGAGGAAGCATCGATGCGTTACGCGCAGGCCTATACGCAACGGCTAAGCCGCGTATTTAAAGTTTCATCCCTACTTCGTGGGTGGTTGCGCTGGCCTCGGGCAGTTCGCAAACCGATGTTCTCGTTGATTTCGCGAACGCCGTTTGTAGGCAGGCAGATCGTTAACCTGACGCGCTAACGCACGAC
>QHZX01000203.1 GCA_003224835.1 Acidobacteriota bacterium
CTGGATTTGCTCAATGGTCGCGTCACTGCAAACGGCACAATCGAGCAGGTCGATTCCGCACGGCGTTCACGATTTCATCTGCAAATCGCCGGCGTTTCTCTGCAGGCGATTAAATCGTCGATGCGGAATTTCTCGAAGCAATCGGTCCCGGTCACCGGGACCCTGAACGCCACGGCTGATGCCAATTGGGCGGGTACTCTGGCAAATTTGAGGGCGAACTCAGCCTTAACTGTGCGGGGCGCGGTCATTGCCTCGAATAACTCGAGATCGCAGACCTTCCCCCTGGCTGCTGATGTGCGCGTTAACTATGACGCACCACGAAATCTGATCTCGGTCGCATCCAGCTCCATTCAGCTTCCCGCCACCTCGATTCATGCACAGGGTGAAGTAGGCGACCACTCAAATCTCGTCATTACCGGGAACAGCAGCGACTTGCATCAACTTATGTTGCTGGCGTCGGCGATGCCTTCTTCGAGCAAGCAAGGGTCGACTCAGCCAAGCTCCCCGGATGTACATGGAGCGGCGACCTTGAACGCTATAGTGGCCGGAAGCTTACAGAATCCGCGGATAACGGCGCAGGTTTCCGCCACCAAGCTGCGAGTGAATAAAAGTGAGTGGAATTCACTCCAGCTGGCGCTTAACGCCAGCCCATCACAATTCTCCGTCCAAAATGCTTCATTAATATCGGCCCAGCAGGGCCAAATAACGCTGAACGCCAACGTGGGACTGAGACACTGGTCGTACGTCCCTTCTGATCCTATCGCCGCGAACGTTGACATACGGCGAATGCGGGTGGCTGAGCTAGAACAGATAGCGAACGTCCAGTACCCGGTTGAAGGTGAAATTGTCGGCAGTATCCAATTGCGGGGATCGCAACTTGATCCACAAGGACAAGGCAAGATTCAAATCAACAAGGCCAAAGTCTCTGATGAGCCATTGAATAATGTTTCGGCGCAATTCCAAGCGGCAAGCGGAAGCGTTCATTCTACTTTGGTGGTTGGCTCGGCTGTCGCGAACGTGAGCTATACACCAAGGACCCAAGCTTACAACGTGAAGTTGCAGACTTCGAAGATCGACCTCAGCAAGAGTCATACCGTACAGGCGAAGAACTTGCCATTAAAAGGAGTGGTGACAATTTCGGTGAACGGGGCGGGTACGGTGCAGAACCCGCAGCTGACAGCCGCGGTGCAGGTCCAACAATTGCAATTACGTGACACGAAATTCACCCGCTTGGAGGCAAGTTTAGAGGTCGCCAATCACATAGCCAAAGCGGCAGTGAATTCCGGCGTTGGCGGCGCAACTCTCCATGGCGGCGCTACTGTGCATCTCAGCCCGGGGTACTACACCGAGGCGTCACTTGATACCAGCAAGTTTGATGTGGATCCGTTTTTAGCCATGTACATGCCATCGCGCCCACCTGGATTGCGTGGTGAAACTGAGGTGCATATCTCAGTGCGAGGGCCGGCAGCGGACAAATCAAAACTGGAAGCGCATTTGACTGTGCCTGTTCTTAATGCCGGCTACCAATCGCTGCAGATCGCGTCGACCAGTCCGATCCATGTGGATTACGCAAAATCCGTCCTTACGCTCAAGCCGGCAACAATCAAGGGCACCGGTACATCTTTGCAACTCCAAGCAACTGTCCCTGTGGGCAAGCCAGGCGCAATGGCAGTTTCGGCGAAGGGATCCGTCGATCTGACCTTGCTGCAAATGTTTAGCCCTGACGTACACAGTGGAGGAACCATCGCGCTGGATGTGAACGCGCACGGTACGGTGGACAAGCCTGGAGTAAACGGGCAAGTTCGTTTACAGAATGCGTCACTTGCAACCGAGGAAATGCCTCTTGGCCTTCAGAATATGAACGCTACCATGCAGGTTTCCGACACCAGCGTTCAGATCACTAATGGGTCCGGCACACTCGGCGGCGGCAAGGTCACCCTTGGCGGCTCGGTAATTTACCGGCCGCAGCTGCAAATGAATGTGGCGGTTTCCGCCAAGTCGGTTCGACTACGATATCCCGAAGGAATGCGAACAATTTTCGAGTCTGATCTGACGTTGACTGGCAATCAGCAAGCATCCTTATTACAAGGACGAGTACTGATTGAGTCGCTGTCTTTCACCTCGGATTTCGACCTGTCCTCTTTTATGGCGCAATTTACCGGCACCGGCGCTCCACCGACTGGCCAGAGTATGGCGGACAACATGAAGCTACAGATTGCTGTCCAGTCAACCAGCCAACTGAACGCCGGAACTGCTCAGTTGGGAATCGAAGGAAGCGCAAATTTGCGAATGATCGGGACTGCCGCTAACCCCGTGGTCATAGGTCGCGCCGACCTGACCTCGGGAGATATTTTCTTTGCTAAAAACCAGTATCATCTCGAACGCGGAATCATTACCTTCGCCAATCCAAGCCAGACCGAACCTGTACTGAACATGCTGATAACCACAACGATTAAGCAATACAACCTGAGCATCACAATTCGCGGTCCTATAGAGAAGTTGCAGACCAGCTATGCTTCAGATCCTCCTCTTCCGCCCATCGACATCATCAATCTGGTAGCGCGCGGCCAAACAACCACCGAGGGGGCGCCGGCGAGTTTTGGCGCAACACAGGTACTCGCGGCCGGTTTGGGACAAGTCAGTAGCGAGGTCACCAAGCTGACCGGGGTTGCGGGGCTTCAAATTTCACCTTTTCCACGGACGTCACCCAGCCGCAAAGCGAGATCGTACAAGGCGAGTACCAATTCACGAAGCGCTGGTCGGTGAGCGTGGTACGAGATAAGAACGGGGGAGTTGCCGTCGATGGCAAGTTCCATACAAAGTTCTAGCGGCACACAACAGATCATCCCTTCACGTCAGACCGAGCGGCCGGAAGAGCGGGCAAAATCCGATCTATGGATTTTCCGGGAAGGACGGCGCGAGGTCTGCGGGCCGGCGATGGTTCGTGGTCTGGTTCAGCGGCTTGCATCAAACGCATCTCTCTTGGATTGCCTGATTGAGGCAGGAGAGTTGGAGTCAGCGCTAGCGGATGCGAACGCTCCGGGAGCTTCGGCGAGTGCTGTGTTGACTGATGCGCTGGCCTCCAGACTAACTGCGGGAAATCCTGCCAGCACAGATGGACTTGCGTCTCTTGCCGAAAAAATCGAAGCTCCGGAAAGAATTGGCATCTCTCCCCCGGAAGGTTTCACGTACTACGCATTACATCCTTTGGACTTCGCCAGAGTCGTAGAGCGGATTCCAGAGAGCTCCGAGACTTATGCGGTTATAGGAATCCGCAGCATCGGGACGACGTTGAGTGCTGTTACCGTCAGCGCTTTGAAATCCCAAGGGCGCACCGCGGCTCGAATCACAGTGCGGCCTGTCGGACATCCATATGCGCGTACTACGGAGTTTTCTCCGGAACAGGAGCGTTGGATTGCAGAACAACTCTCGAGATCGGCGGAATTTTTATTAGTGGATGAGGGCCCGGGTCGCAGCGGGTCCACTTTTTTATCGGTAGTGGAAGCTTTGGAATGTTTGTGTGTGCCTCGAGAGCGCATCATTATTGTGGGAAGCCGAGAGTTTGATCCCGAACGGCTTTGCGCTGAGAATGCGGGCACGCGCTGGCGGGGACTACATTATCTTTCTACTATTCCGAGTGTAAGCACCCGGTTCGTCGACTTTTCTTATCTGGGTGGTGGCGACTGGCGAAAGTACTTTCTCGTCCAAGAGCACAATTGGCCAGAGAGTTGGACCCAAACTGAGAGGTTAAAATTTCTCTCTCCAGACAGGCAGATGTTTTTCAAGTTCGAGGGCATGGGCCCAATAGGCAGTGAAGTACGGGAGCGTGCCTTCGCGCTTGCTGCGGCAGGTTTTTCACGGAACACATTTACAAAGGCAAGCTGCAAATCCCTCATTGTTGGAAAAGATTGCCCATTACTGCGCATTCCGCGTTTCGGAATTCCGCTGCGCATCAAGCAACGACTCTGAATTGCGGTCCATGGTCCACTTCAATGTGCAACAGGAATTCGGGCACGAACCGAAGTTGCAACCCGAGCAACTTAGCACCATCGACTCAGTGTTAGTTGACGGCCGTATGCAACCATATGAATGGATCATGTCTCGATCGGGCGAGTTGTTCAAAACTGACGCCATCAGTCACGGTGACAATCACTTCTTTCCTGGGCCTTGTGACATCGCTTGGGATTTGGCTGGAACAGCAGTGGAATGGAACTTGAACAGGGAAGCAATAGAATTTCTTCTTGGTCAGTTTGGCAAATTTTCGGGAATCGACCTATCGCAACGGATCCAGGATTATATGTTGGCGTATTGCGTGTTCCGGCTTGGATTTTGCAAAATGGCGACCTCCGCCACTTCAGATTCCGAAGAAGAGGCCAGGCTCAACTTGTCATACATGAGATATAGAGGAAGGGCTGAGCGATTACTGAATCTGCCCCACCGTGGAATAGAGGCCTTGGACTGATCACTCCACGGTAAGCACAAATCGGACGACAATTCCCTCGCGTTTCCCAGAAGTAATACATATTTCACCCGATTTCAGCGCACCGCTTTTCATGAGATACAGAATGAGCAGCATTAATGACTCAAAATGACTTCTCATTGCGCGAATCCGGAATGCGCTATTCCTCTTCGAATGTTAAAGGATGGACGTCTATTTCAGTTCGAAGTGCGCCCTCAGAAGATATCGCCCGAACCCGCTTCTCCTCCCAACAGTACGCGTACCGTTTCACACTTCTGGTTATGCGGTGAGTGCTCGTCAAAGCTGACCTTGGTCTTCGATCAGATCAAAGCAGTAGTGGTCAAACCCAGCGCTGCCGCATAACCCCGCACAACCGTTTTCCTGTGATCGGATAATTCGCCAGATTATGCGTACGAGCGTTCGTGGGAGCACAACTGACCAATGGCTTCATTTTTGATGTGATTTATGAGGGTGAGCTACGGGCGCTTTAGGGAGGTGGCAGGCGTTGGACAAAGGGGAGGTACGACCAACGCCTGCCTTCCGTCTCCTTCGCGTTGGGGCTGAATAATTTTTAATTGAAACGTGAATCGCAGGGCTATCGGGTAAATACTGTATTTTTCTGGAAACCGATTCGCCTCGGGTAAACACAGCGGGCAAAGCTTAGCTCAATGTTTGCATCTATTGGGGACTACGGCGTAGTCGGCGATTGCCGCAGCGCCGCCTTGGTTTCGAAATCTGGCTGTATAGACTGGCTGTGCTGGCCTCGCTTCGACTCTCCATCCGTCTTCGCAGCTTTGCTTGATCGAGAACGTGGCGGTTATTGGAAGCTCGCGCCGAGGGGATCCAGTTCCATAAATCGCGAATACGTGAAGGAGTCGAACGTACTTCAGACAACCTTCCGTACCGCCAGTGGAGCTGTCGTGCTCACCGATCTAATGCCGGTGCAAGATACGACTCAAAGCTTGATGGTTCCTGACCATGAGATCGTGCGTCAACTCACCTGCAAGTCTGGCGAAGTAGAGTTCGAAACAGAGCTGGTGCCCCGCACTCATTACGGCGAAAGCAAGCCGCAAGTCTGGAACCGCGGCAAGCTCGGCATTCGCTTCGATAATGACCACGGTGTTTACTGGCTGCGGAGTAGCATGCCAACTCGAATCCAGGACGGATCTGTTTTTGGCACAACTACTCTGAAGGCAGGAGAGAGCATTGCCTTCTCTCTCAGCTATACGGAAAATGCGCCGGCTGTCCTCCCGCCTCTGGATGAAGTTCCTCAGCGGATCGAGACCTGCATCAAATGGTGGCAGAGTTGGTCGGCGCAAGCTCGTTATGAGGGCGAGTTTCGAGATGAAGTGCTGCGCAGCGCACTGGCACTCAAGCTGATGATTTTTGCACCGTCAGGCGCGATCATTGCCGCGCCAACCACTTCCCTTCCCGAACGTATCGGCGGCGACTTGAATTGGGATTATCGTTACTGCTGGTTGCGAGATGCTTCGCTTACAATCCGCGCGTTGATCGAATTAGGCTTCTGGGCGGAGGCGACGGGTTTCCTGGATTGGATGTTGCACGCAACCCGACTCAGTCAGCCCGAGCTTCGTATTCTTTATACCGTCTACGGAAATCCAGCTCCCAAGGAGCGGGAATCTAAAGTTCTGCGAGGTTACCGCGAGTCCAGACCTGTGCGAATCGGCAACGCAGCCCGTGATCAACTGCAACTCGACGTTTACGGTGAGGTCATCGATGCAGCGGCGCAGTATGCATTCCACGGAGGCAACTTGGACCGGGAAATGCAGAAGGCGCTAATCGGCTTCGGAAACTACGTGGCTGAGCACTGGAACTTGCCTGACGAAGGAATCTGGGAACCGCGCACCGGGCGGCGAGACCATACTCATTCGCGGCTCCTTTGCTGGACAGCACTCGATCGCCTCGTCTCCTTGTCCGAGCAAGGCAAAATCGGCCGGGTGCCGATTGAAAAATACAAAAAACAGGCTGAGGCCATTTGTCGGCAAATTCAAGATCGCGCATGGAACGATAAAATTCAGAGCTACGTTAGCGATTTGGATGGAGACCAAGTAGATTCCAGCTTACTTCTGCTCTCCTGGTTCGGCTTTGAAAAGGCTGATTCGGTAAAAATGCGATCCACATATCGCCGACTTCGCGAGCGGCTGAGCACCAAAGACGGCCTGCTGTATCGCTCAGAACAGTTGCCACCCGAGGGTACATTCGCAATTTGCAGCTTCTGGGAAGCAGAATACCTGGCGCTTGGCGGCGGCAGCACGCAGCAAACACGTGATCTGATCGGAACCCTGACAAAATACCGCAATGACGTTGGTCTTTACGGCGAAGAGATTGACGGAGAAACCGGACAGGCGTTAGGAAATTTTCCGCAGGCATTCACCCACGTAGGTTACATCGGTGCGGCGCTGTCGCTTGAGCAGCGCGAGAAAGGCGAGCAACAGTTGGCGCACAGAGCCGAGAGCGCAACGTCAGAAGGGCCGAATCCAAAGCAGGCAGCATGAACTGGGAAAGTTGGATAGTATCGGGCTTTCTTGCCACGCTGGGGCTCACTACGGTTGCCGTCGGCAGTCAAGGGCTGCATTTGACCCGCATGAATGTTCCATATCTCCTGGGCACCATCATGACACCGAAACGTGAACGGGCTCACCTTTATGGGTTTCTTGCGCATCTTGTGAACGGCTGGGCATTCTCGTTTTTTTACATTTATATTTTTGAAGTTCGACATATCGCGAACTGGTGGTTCGGTCTTCTGATCGGCGTAGCCCATACCCTGGTTGTGCTCACGGTCGTCATGGCATTGCTGCCGACAGTCCATCCCCGCATGGCCACGGAGCGGAAGGGACCAACTGCGCGCCGACAGCTTGAACCGCCGGGATTTATGGCGCTCAATTACGGCTACCGGACACCACTTTCCATTTTTGTCGCGCATATGGTCTTTGGCGCCATTCTTGGGTCGCTTTATCACCTGCGCTAATGCAACCGCTGCTCTGCAATGTCCATCCGACAGAAGGAGGAGAATATGAATTCGCTCCGAGAAGTTGAAGCCTTAGGTCAATCCATCTGGCTCGATTACATGCGGCGTGACCTGATTACCAGCGGGCAGCTCCATCGGCTGATTGAAGCCGATGGGTTGAGCGGAATTACCAGCAATCCCACAATTTTCGAAAAGGCGATTTCGACGGACAGCGAATATGACTCCGCGATACAACAATTTCTAAACGCCTCGCCGGAAATTAATTCTGCCACTCTGTTTGAGCAAATCGAAGTGGAAGATATTCGCATGGCAGCGGACGTCCTCAGGCCGGTCTACGATCGCACAAACGGAAACGATGGATTCGTGAGCATCGAGGTAAATCCGCATCTTGCCTGTGACACCAAGGGCAGTATTGCGGAGGCGAAGCGCTTGTGGAGCGCGGTAGGCCGTCCGAACCTAATGGTAAAAATTCCTGCGACGGTGGAGGGTCTTCCCGCGATCGAGAAGCTAACCGCAGAGGGCATCAACGTGAACGTCACATTGATGTTCTCAGTCAGTCAGTACTCTGACGTAATGCAAGCGTACTTGAATGGAATCGCGCAGGCTCAGGATCCGCAAAGAGTCGCCTCAGTAGCATCCTTTTTTGTCAGCCGCGTGGACACAGCGGTGGACAAGGCGTTGGCGGATATGGGAACTGCCGAAGCGCTCGCCTTGCAAGGAAAAGCCGGGATCGCGAATGCCAAGCTCGGGTATCTTCTGTTCCGCGAGGTGTTCTCCTCCGAGCAATTTCAAAAGTTGAAAGCTCGGGGAGCAAGAGTGCAACGGCCGCTCTGGGCGAGCACCGGCACAAAAAATAAGAAATACTCAGATGTGATGTATCTGGAAGCACTAATCGGCCCCTACACCATTAACTCTGTTCCCCCTGAGACGCTGGAGGCCTTTCGTGATCACGGACACGCGAACGTCACGATCACTGAGGCTGTGAGTGAGGCAGAAGAAGTAGTCGGGAAATTGCAGGCGATGGAAATTAATTTGCGGTCAATTGGGATGGAACTGACCGAACAAGGCGTGGAAAAGTTTGAAAAATCGTATGATGACCTCGTTTCCTCGCTGGATAACAAGCGGAAGGAACTCTTGCGGCGATCGTCCGCGGCTTAGGACAAAAGCTGTATGCCAGATGTAAGTGAAAAATGAGTGTATGTCTTGCATCGGACGGGTAGACTCGGCAACGAAACCGCATCTACATTGCGCATGGACCGCTACAGCGGCGCGGGTTTTTATCGTTTTCCCCGCATCGGCCCGGATGAAGCCGAACGATGTCAGTCCGGGCCACGCCGTTTTAAGTCGAATATTCTGCGTTCACCCTGACGTACTCTGCGCTGAGGTCAGTGGTCAGAAAGTCAATCGAAGCCTTCCCTGTCCCTAACTGCACCGAAACCCTGCACTCCGGCTTGGAGAGTTCTTCATGCGCCGCGTTCTGGTCGAAGGTGCAGGCGACCGCACCGCGGCAGACCATTTGATCGCCAATGTGAATTTTGATCTTCTCCGGATTGACCGGAACCCCGCTC
>QHZX01000204.1:0-7106 GCA_003224835.1 Acidobacteriota bacterium
CGCACTCAGCGCGAAGGTGAGGGCGAAAGATCTCAGAGTCGATTGTTTCAATTGTTTTCCTCCCGAATTTCGCGCATCTTGCGATACGCGGCTCCATGCAAATGTTTATTGTCTATCAGACATATCAGGAATTCACGCCTGAGTACAAGTAACAAATCTATTTCCAGCTCCAGTCAGGTTCCGAATTACCACTCGATGTGGTCAACTGCTTTTGGTTCGTTCCGTCCGCCAGCATGCTCCAAATCTGCAGAGATCCTGAGCGGTTTGATTGAAAAACAATATGCCTTCCATCAGGGGACCATGATGGAAAATCATTTCTTCCACCATCGTGAGTCAGTTGCACCCACTGCTTACTGACCACATCCATCAGGTAAATATCCTCTGAACCCGGCGCCCCTGGTCCGTAATGGCGCATCCATGAAAACGCGAGAAACTGGCCGTTTGGAGACCAGACGGGTGAGACCGCATAGCCTTGATCAGTTATTTGCTGCACGTTTGTCCCATCGGCACTCATTGAATAGATCTGCGGCATATCGCCATGCCTGCTCACCCAGGCAATCTCCGAACCCGTTTTGCGGTTCCATGTCGGCGAAACGTTGGTTGTGCCTGAATTGGTAATCCGATGGAGGTTACCGCCGGATTGGTCCACGACATAAATTTCAGGTGTTCCCGATCGCGATGATGAAAACGCAAGGTGGGTGCCGTCCGGGGCCCATGCCGGGGTAAGATTCGTGCGGCCGAAGCGAGGGAAAGAAATCAGCCGGTTCAGATCGAAGGAATACATCCGAACTTCCCAGCCGGAACCGGTAAATGAACTGAAGGCCAGTCGTGAACCATCCGGAGAAACGTGCGGCGAAAGAGAAATCGACCCAAGCGTAGTGATTGGGTGCTGATTGGCCCCATCGTAATCCATGCCCCAGATTTCTTTGTGCCCGCTCCGCGAGCTCACATAAAAGATCTGCGTCTCCGCAATCCCGTTAATTCCACCGCCGAGCCGAAAGATGATTTCATCGGCGAATTTGTGCGCGATCAAGCGCACCTCTTGGGTGGTAGCTACGTCGGTGTACTGCTTCCCAAGCACTTGGGGTGACGCGGTATTTTTAACGTCGTAAAGCCAACCCTGGATCGTGACGCTATTTCCCGTCGCCCCGAGGTTCCCAAACACCAGCATTGCTGCGTTTACCGGCGCAGCCGACCAGGTATCGAACTTTACGTCGGCGGGAGCGCCTACTTGCCCCAGCGGATAAAAGCTCTTCGAAGCCATGTCAAAGATGCCGGCATTGTCCAGATCATTCCAGAGTGTGTCGTTAAATGTCTTGAGCAATTCAGTGTTTTGCGGCGCCGGGGTCGAGGCTTTGAAATCCGGTTCAGCGATGCGGATTTTTTCGACTCCTAGGCCGGTTCCGGTCTTTATCCAATCCTGCGCGGAGGCGCTTACTCTGGCCCACAGAATAAACGTGAGTAGAAGGCAAGCTATCGCGGCAAATCGGGTTATCAGAGGAATGAAATGTATCGTATTACGAGAGGACATTTTTCTCAAGGAGCAGCTATGCATAGTTTGATCCCGCTTGCGTGATTGGTAATGTGGAAATCATCTCTTGTAGTCGAACCAGAACTCCACGCTGACCTTGTTGCCGGCATATTCCTGTGGCAGCGGTCCGAAAGTATCGATTCTTTGCAAAGCCCTCAAGGCCGATGTGTCCAGCGAAGGCACCCCACTTGACTGCTCGATTTGTATATGCGACGGATGTCCGCTGCGATCGATATCGAATGTTACGTACACGCGATTGCCGGATTGAATTCGCGGATCAATTTCGTACCTCAGCCAATTTTCAGAAACCTTCTGGTTTACAGCTCGCACGTAGTACGCAAAACGCGCTCCAAAATCGCCGCCTCCGCCGGTGAAACCGAAGCCGCCTTTTGCCGCGCCAACCGAAAATAACGCGTACGGCCCAGCTGCGGGTCCGCCTTCACCGAAAGGGACAACATTGCTGGCTTCCTCCTTTGGTTCAGGCTGCGGCTGGCGTTGTGTCTCGGTGGGCTGGCGTGCCGGTTTTCGCTTCGCATTCTTCTCCGGAATCGGAACCGCAGTGGGCTCTTCAACAACCGGCTTGGACTGCGACTTTGAAATTCCCTTAGATTCTGTTGCCAGCACACTTTGTGTTTGCACCGGATTGGCCGGGAGGGGAACATTGCTCACCAACGACACCCCCATTGCGCTTCCCCCGCCGCCCGCTCCCCAATTCGATCCATGTCCACCTGTGGCAATCCATGCATACACCGTTATCGCCACCGTGACGCCAACGTGTAGCGCCGCCGACCACGCCAGGTTGTGTCCCCAGCGTTCGTGTTCAAAGAAAATCTCAGCGGTTGCCATGTGTATCAAGCGGCTGGGTCACGATAAAATCTCAGCGCTTGGCATGGGTTTCAAGCGGCTGGGTCACGATGCTGACATTGGTGATTCCAGATTGCTTCACCGCATCCATGACCGTGGCAAAAGCTCCGAATGGGACGTCCTCGTCGGCGCGCAGAAAAATCGATTGGTGCTGCGGATCGCGGATTTTCTGCCGGAGCTTGGCGCCGATCTCGTTAATGTTGACCGCGTCGTTTCCCAAAAACACTCTTTGCTGTTTATTGATGCTGATCACCAATCGCTCTTCGGTAATTTCCTTGACGGTACGTGTTTTCGGGACGGCGACTTCAATGCCGGATTGCAGCACTGGCGCGGTGACCATGAAGATAATCAGCAGCACCAGTACGACGTCGACTAGGGGAGTTATGTTGATGTCCGCGAGAGCAATTTGTGTGCGGCCGTTCGGCGCGGTGAATGCCATTACCGCCGAACCTCCTCAGCAACCCGGGATGCCATTGGCTGGCGCTCGACGGCATTCAACATCTCTAACGAAAAATCATCACAGCGGGCTGCGAAGTCGCGGATTGAGCCGCCGATCAGGTTGTAAGCAATGACAGCAGGAATCGCGACCACCAAACCGCCGGCAGTTGTGATCAGCGCCTCGGAAATTCCAGGCGCCACCGCCCGCAATGTGGCCGCGCCGCTGGTTCCAAGCCCGTGGAATGCGTCAATAATTCCCCAAACCGTACCGAACAACCCAACGAATGGCGTCACAGCGCCAGTAATCGCCAGCCAAGGAACGTTTCGCTCGAACCGCGTCATTTCCTCTGACGACGCGATCTGCATGGCGCGCTGTACCGCCAGCGGGTTCCTCAAGGAGCCGGTTGAACTAACCTGGCGTTCGAATTCCCTGAATCCTGATTGAAAGACGCCGACCAGCGGGCTCGGACGGAACTGCTCGGAAACACTGCCCATGTCCTGCAACCGCTGCGCGCGGCGGAAAGCACGCAAAAACCTGCCGCTCTGGACGCGAGCACGTTTAATTATGTTCCATTTCGACAAAATGATTGACCACGAAACCAAGCTGAAGGCGAGCAGCACAACCAGCACGGCCTGCGCTACGGGCCCCGTTTCGCGAACCAGATCGACGATGTCGCTGCTGGCAAAAAGAGCAGGGAAGAGATGCAGATGCATGATTTTTTAGGGAAACGCTAGTGTCTGATTATAGACCAAGGATTTCAGTGAATTTCCTGGACGTATTCGATCCATTACTGTGAAAAGTGCACGAGCGGTCGGAATCCTCGGGCCAGGCATCTTAAAGCCGCACGAGCAATTTAATGATTCAGGAGCTCAGATCAGGGTTCCTTTTAGGAGGATGCATGCCACACTACGGACTATTGCGCGACTATCGCTTTGAGGACCTCAACACAGAAGATGACATTCGCGGCGCTGCTATTTATGGCCGCAACGACGAGAAACTCGGCAAGATTGATGACGTGATTTTTGACCACTCAACGGGATCTATCAAGTACGTGGTTGTGGATGCCGGCGGCTGGTTTTCGACTAAGAAGTTCCTTGTGCCTGCTCATCGGCTTCATTCCTCGGCCGAGCACGATGGAGATTTCATGGTCAATGTGGATAAACAGCAGATCGAGAGTTTTCCGCCCTACAACGAATCCGATCTTTACTCGGAAGATAGGTGGCGCGATTACGAAAACAAATTCGACCGGTCGTGGCACGCTGGGCCGGTGCAGCATCGCAAAGGATCGGACCGTGACATTACCCCGACACCCGACGAAATGCCTGCCCAGTCTGGGTCAATCGGCAGCCAGCTTACTGCCAGCGAACGAGCAGAGGTGAACTCGCGCATCATACCGGCCGCCGGTGATGCCGTGGAAGTTCAAACTGGCGCTACTGGAATTGGTCCGCGGTGGTCGACCTTCGAGGACCGCCTTCGTCAGCGGCGGAAGGAAGTCACACGAGCATGCACGACATGCAGCGTCGGACCGTCTCAGGATCGCTCGGCGGAAGGCCTTAGTCAGGAGCGCAAGGTGAGTTAGACCGGATTCACCTGCTTCAGCGAAGTTTACGGGCGTCTCGATTTTTTAATCAGGCGCCCGTTTTTCTTTCCCGAGCAGATTTCACCTCTTTCGGACCTCGCAATTTGCTGGCATTATGCTTGTACTCGATAGAGATGCTGTTCTCGGGTTAAAAATTCCGTTTGGTTTTAAACATCAGTTTTTCTCTTGGGGATGCCAATGCGGTTCTCTGTATTTCTTGTCTTGGCAGTGCTGCTCAGAGCTGGATTTGGCCAAGCCGTTTCATCGAATGGGCCCGCTCCAACCGCTTTAAATCAAGACGATCTGGCGCGGATTGTGGGCTACTCAATGATCAGTGGCGGCGCTTCCAATTTTCTCGAGACACTTACCGACAGAATCGGAGGACGCATAACTGGAAGCCAGGAATCGAAGGCTACCGCTGATCTGATCCTGCAGCAATTGAAAGGCGCCGGTTTTGATAATGCGCACTTTGAGGAATATACGATCAACCCCGGTTGGCAACACGGGCCCGCAACTGGCGAGGTAGTTAGTCCCGTAGCAACAGGTGATGGACACTCACCTTTGCCTGATCGGGTGCACGGCGCCGCGGTGCTCGTGGATTTGGGAAGCAATGGCCTTTCGACCAATTACGTTGCCACTCGGCATCTGCTCGCGCGCCAGCTGGCGAATGCTGGTGCTGCCGCCATGTTCATCGTATCTGACAAACCGGACCGCATGCTGTACACCTCAGCGTTCCTGATTTATCCGCGCGGGCCTTTGCCGATTCTCTCAATCGCCAAAGAAGACGCTGCTTTCCTTCGACGCTTGCTTGTCCATGGCTCGGTAACCATTCGTCTGAATGTGCAGAATTCGTTCAGCAGCGGCCCCGTTCCTGAACGAAACGTGGTTGCGGACCTAGTCGGAACGGATCCCAACGAAATGGTTCTTCTTACAGCTCATTTCGACGCTTGGGATCCGGCTCAGGGCGCGAATGACAACGGCGCAGAAGTGGCTACTGTCCTCGAAGCCGCACGAATCCTGAAACTACTCAAAATCCGGCCGCGGCACACCATTCGCTTTGTATTTTTTTCGGGGGAGGAACAGTCCGATCTGGGTTCGCGCGCCTACGTCGCACAGCACAAGCAAGAGCTGGATAAAATTCGCGCAGTGTTTAACACCGATGCGGGCGTGCAGCCCCCGCTCGGCTTCAAACTTTACGGTCGCACCGACCTCGCAGCCAATACTCAGAAACTGATATCGCCTCTGGCTCCGCTCGGCGTCGATCGTGTTTTCACGGATGCAGACTTCGATTCCGATGAAGAATCATTCATGGTGGTCGGCGTTCCCGCCTACTCCCTTGCAGTTGAGCCGCAGGATTATTACGCCCGGCATCACACCATCATCGATACGCTCGAGCGAATTGATCCTCGAATGTTGAGCCTGCACACTGCTGTACTGGCGACGGTTGCGTATTCCTTTGCCAATGCTGACGAGCGCCCCGGACGCAGGCTGACCTCGCCTGAAGTGAAGGAGTTATTACGGAGAACCGGCCTGGAGTCGCTGTTTGAATTGGACTATCCGGACGGGAAGCCATATTGATTGCCGGTTTTGAGCGATCAGCTCTTCTGCTGAATTTCCGAGACCGCGGGAACCGAGTTTTCCGCCAACGGGAGCCTGAACCAGAACACTGATCCATGGCCGAGTTCACTGTTCACCCCGGCGCGACCTCCATGATTCAAGACAATGTGTTTCACGATCGCGAGGCCAAGCCCCGTGCCTCCGGCCTCACGCGAGCGGGCCTTATCGACTCGGTAAAAACGCTCGAACAATCTGGACAAATGCTGAGAGGGAATCCCGGGACCGAAGTCACGAACATAAAATTCGACTTCGCCTGTCCGCTCGACCGCACCGATTTCAATTTTTTTGCTGCTCGTTGCATATTTCAAAGCATTGTCTATCAGGTTCGAAAACACTTGATGGATGGCTTCTTTGTCGGCGAGAACTTCAAAGTCCTGCGATTCGACAATTTCTATCGTCACTCCGCGGTTTCTAGTGATTTCAGTGAAAGCAGCTTGCGCGTCTCGCAACAGCTCGTGAGCAGAAACCGGCGCCTCTTGCAGCCTGTCCTCGCCAGATTCAACTCGCGCCAGCGTCAGTAAATCTTCCGTTAATCGGCTCATGCGTTGTGCATTGCGTCGAATTATTTCCAGGAACTCTCGGCTTTTGGAGTCGAAAGATTCATCTATAAGGGTTTCCGTATATCCCAGTAGCGATGTGAGCGGTGTACGAAGTTCATGCGAAACATTGGCGATGAAGTCACGCCTTGTGCGCTCCACGCGTGCAATGGCCGTATTGTCGCGAAGTACACAAACTGCCCCTCCGTCGGGCAAAGGCGCGGAAGTCATGCTGAACGTTCGGCCGGGAGTAATCGAGAAGAGCGTGGCGCTTTGCGGTTTCTGCTGCTCCAAAACATCTCCAACAGCGCGCAGAAAATCAGGATCGCGAAGTGCACGAATCAAGGGTGTCCCTACTGAGACAGAGCTAGCGGCCAGCCGCTTCATCGCTCCGTTGAACCACACCACTTCGCGCTTTGGCGAGACCGCCACCACTGCGTCCTCCATGCTGTTGAGCAGCGTTTCGAGTTGCTGGCGGCTGGCCTCCAGATTGCGGAAGTTCATTTCGAGTCGTGCGGCGGTCTTGTCGAGCGCCACTGC
>QHZX01000204.1:7230-11398 GCA_003224835.1 Acidobacteriota bacterium
TACGCCAGCCGAACTGCACCGAAGGATGTTGGGGCCGCCGCATAGCGGAAGGGAATCCCCAGCGTGCGACTAGTCCGGGTATCCAGCTTCGGCTTCCCAGCAAATGCCGACATGAACTCAGGCCGAGTCGCGTGATTCTCCATTTCAGGTGCACTTGCTTCCGAATCCGCAAGAACCTTGCCCGACCGATCAATGATAGTTGCGCGCGCGCGCGCCGCAGCGGCTTCTTCGTTAGCTATTTGTTGAAAAGGGACTATGCCAGTTTCATGATTGACACGAGCGGCAAACATCTGAACTTTCTCTTCGAGATTCCGATCAACCTGCGCCTGAAGTGAAGCCTCCCAATTGCGACGAACAAAGATCGTCAACGCGGCAGTTGAAACCACCACGACTATAACGATCAGGAACAGAAGTTTTAGGAAGACCCGCTTTCTCACTTACGGACCTCGAACATGTATCCGGCGCCGCGCGAGGTATGAATATGTCTGCGCCTTTCCGGATCACGTTCTATTTTCTCTCGCAGTCGCCGGATGTACACGTCAACAATGCGCGGCGTGACGAAAGCCGTCTCGTGCCAAACCGCGTCAAGCAGGCTCTTGCGCGTGAATACGCGCCCCGGATGCGATGCGAGGAATTCAATCAGCCGAAATTCCGTGGCAGTCGTGACCGCCGGTTCATTGCGCACGGTAAGCCGCATGGCCGCAGTGTCAATCACGATATCGCCCGCGCGAATCGTCTCTTTTTTCAGTGGCTGCTCAAAACGCCGCAATACCGCTTTCACGCGGGCCACGACCTCTTTTGGACTGAAGGGTTTTGTAATGTAATCATCGGCGCCAATTTCAAAGCCCCGCAAGCGGTCGGATTCCGCAGTTCGCGCCGTCACGAAAACGATTGGGATACCCGCCAGCGCGGAATTATTACGCATCGACTTCGCCACATCCAATCCGCTGTTGCCAGGCACCATGATGTCGAGAATCACCAGCGCGGGTCGGCGCGTGTGCATCTCTTCAATAAATCCTCCGCTAGTCGGAAACCATGAAACCCCATATCCGGCGGGCTGGAGATGGTGTTTCAGCAGCCCGGCAATATCGGGATCATCTTCCAGAATGAAAATTGCAGGGCTGATGGGTTGGGCCATCGGCTTAGCTCCCCACTGAGTGATGTCCGGCGCCGTGACGAACGTCAGCGCCGCGAATCCAGAAGATGACGTCCTCGGCGATATTCGTGGCGTGATCGGCAACTCGCTCCAGATTTCTGGCAATAGACAGAGCATCCAAGGCTTGCACGGCGCCGTTTGGCTCCGATTGCATGTAGCTGGAGAGAGCGGCAAAAGCGTCGTGATTCAGGCGGTCAATTTCATCATCGGCTCCGAGAACATGTTTCGCTAACTCGGGATCGCCCTCAATGAATGACCGCAGAGCATCGCGAATCATGGCCCGGACACTGGTGGCCATCGCTGGAATATCAACCGGAAGTTCGGAGGCTGGCAGCTCGATCATATTCATTACTCGCTGCACAATGTTTACCGCCTGATCTCCAACTCGCTCGAGATCGGCGTTGATCTTGATCACGGCGAGAATAAAGCGCAAATCGATCGCCATAGGCTGCTGCATGGCGAGTAGATCGATGGCGAACTCATCCACCTCGCGCTCAGCACGGTTGATTCCGGCCTCGTTTGATATGACCCGCTGGCATAGCACTGGATCGCGCTGTGAATACGCCTGAACGGCCAAATCAAAGGCTTGCTCGGCCATTCCTGCCATGGCCAGAATGCGATGTTTGAGCTCGTCGAGCTCCTGATGGAAACGAATTCGTGTCATCCGAACCTGCCGGTAATGTAGTCCTCCGTCCGTTTATCGGATGGATTAGTGAAGATGTGTTCCGTTTTATCGAACTCAATCAGATTGCCCATGAGAAAAAATCCGGTAAATTCCGCCACCCGCGAGGCCTGCTGCATATTATGGGTGACGATCACAATCGTGAGCTTCTGCTTCAGCTCAAAGATAAGATCTTCGATCTTGGCTGTCGAGATCGGGTCCAGTGCGGACGCCGGTTCATCCATCAACATTACCTCAGGGCTGACAGCTAAAGCACGTGCAATGCACAGACGTTGTTGCTGACCTCCCGACAAACTGGCCCCGGACTTCTTCTTAAGCACATCTTTTACTTCGTCCCACAGCGCGGCTTGTTGCAGGGAATGCTCGACAACCTCATCGAGAGTTCTATGGTTACGCGTGCCGTTCAGCTTCAATCCCGCCGCGACGTTCTCGTAAATCGTCATCGTGGGAAATGGATTCGGCTTTTGAAACACCATGCCGACTCTACGTCGCACATCGACTGCTGGCATTTCATAAATATCCATGCCCCCCACTTTGACTTTACCTTCAGCCTTGGCTTCTGGATTCGTCTCATGCATTCGATTCAGGCAACGTATAAATGTGGACTTGCCACAGCCAGACGGCCCGATTACAGCAGTAGCGTGCTTCGCTGCTACCGACATGTTGATGCCGTGAAGGGCTTCGGTTTTACCGAACCACGCCTTCAGGTCGCGAACTTCGATGGCAGTTGCCATGGCTTAGCTCGTCCCTCTCAGCATTCGGCGCATGAACACGAACCGCACCAGCGTTGTAGTCCCTACAATCAGCATCACTAGCATTAATGCCCCGGCCCACGCCTGCCGGTGCCAATCATCATAGGGAGTAATGGCGTATGTGAAAATCTGCAGCGGCAATGCCGCAATCGGCTGATTAGCGCTGAAACTCCAGAACTGATTTCCGAACGCGGTGAACATTAATGGCGCCGTCTCTCCAGCCACTCGTGCGAAAGCCAGCATCACGCCGGTGATGATTCCCGCCCGTGCCGTCGGCAGAGTGATCGACAACGTCGTCCGCCATTGCGGGATGCCCAGACCAAACGCAGCCTCTCGCACCGCGTGCGGCACCAGCAAAAGCATTTCCTCGGCGGTGCGCGCGACTGTAGGCACCATCATGATCGCTAACGCCACTCCGCCTGCGAACGCCGAGAAATGCCTTTGCGGGATCACTACCAGGCCATAAGCGACGAGGCCGATCACAATCGAAGGAACTCCATTCAAAACGTCGGACGTGAATCTCACTAATTTTCCCAACCGATTGCGGCCGTATTCCGCCAGATAAATGCCGGCACCGATTCCAATCGGCACACCGAACAGGCTGGCTATGCCTAAGATCATGACTGAACCCAGGAGCGCGTTCGCCATGCCGCCCCCGGTTTCGCCTACCGGCTTCGGAGTTTGCGTGAGAAATGACAAGTTCAATGATCCCGCGCCCTTCAATACGAGGTACGCGAAAATGGCAATCAGAGCACTAACCACGATTACCGACAAGCTTGCGGCCAGTCCGGTAAAAAAGTAGTCCGTCATTTGTCGGCGCAGGCTGATCTGGCGCTTAGGCATTGGTCCTCGCTGGCGTGCCGCGTGTTACTGTCCAGACCATTAACCCGGCGAGAATATTCACAATAATGGTGACAATAAATAGCGCTAGGCCGATCTCAATCAGCGCGCTGCGGTGCAGATCGCTGGTGGCTTCGTTGAATTCGTTGGCAATAACACTGGCCATGGTGTAGCCAGGCGCTAACAAAGATTTCGCAATTGCAGGACTGTTGCCGATCACCATGGTTACGGCCATGGTTTCGCCAAGTGCGCGACCCAGTCCTAGAATCACTGCGCCCATAATTCCGGCGCGCGCATTTCGCAGTACTGCCATTCGAATCATCTCCCACCTGGTTGCCCCCAACGCCAGTGCGGCTTCCCGCTGCTGTTGCGGGACCACGGTCAAAACCTCTCGGGTAATTGACGAGATGATTGGGACGATCATGATTGCCAAGACAACTCCTGCGGCCAACATGCCGATGCCGTAAGGCGGACCTTGGAACAGACCAGTCCAGGGAAAATACTTCATCAGCCAAGGCTCCACGTACACATGCAATAAAGGAACCAGGACGAAAATCGCCCACAGCCCATTAATGACGCTCGGGATTGCCGCCAACAACTCCGTGGCATAGGAGATGGGTTTGCGCAGAGGCTTCGGGCACATCTCAGTCACAAAAACCGCGACCGCAACAGCCAGCGGCATTGCGATGACCAATGCGACCAGCGATGAAACAACGGTGCCGTAAATATAAGGAAGCG
>QHZX01000340.1 GCA_003224835.1 Acidobacteriota bacterium
CTGATTGCTCCAATGGCTGAAATGTCGTTGTATGCGAATAGCGCCGTGAAGGGCCTTTTCTTCTCCACCAGTTTCTTGGCAAATGGATAGCCCAAGCTGGGGGTGGAGTCGGTTGAGTCGATCGGGATCACCAGTTCCGGATCCAGTTCCAGTCCGATTTCGAACGCCACGTCTTGTACCGCCTTCCAACGGCTCTCGGCGTCGGCACTGTCGGGATGGCCTTTCAGTATGGCAATCCGCTTGTGACCTAAATCTACGAGATGCTTGAGCGCCAGCTCGGCGGCATGATGGTGATCCAGAATGATATTCGTGACGCCTTCAATTTCCGTGTGGCCGGGCACGGCCACCGCGGGGACGGGAAGCGAGTGCGTGAGGTTGAAATCCAAAGCAATGAGCCCCTCTGCACCTCGCTGCAATAACAGGCGAGCATATTTATCGAACAGCTCCTGGTCATGACGATGCACGCCGGTGACGAAGAAATAATTCTTATGACGCGCGCTGTGTTCGATTCCGGCGATAACCGTGGAACTGTATCCGTCGCCAATCTCGTGGGCGATAACGCCGATAGTAAAAGTCCGTTGCTTACGGAGCGAGCGGGCGAAAAAGTTCGGCCGATAATCCAGCTTTCGAGCGGCAGCGATAATGCGCTCACGCGTGGGCTTGGGGATGTGCTTGGCAGAGGGAGCGTCGTTCAGGACGGCGGAAACCGTACCGGCGGAGAGCCCAACATGGGCCGCCACAGACTTTAGAGTAACGATATTCCCGTTAGAATCTGTTGTCTTCTTTTTTTCCGCCATACTTTTAATCATCGACGATGAGATTCGTGCTGAGGCTGTCGGTGGGATCGAACGGCGTCTCATTATATTGCATAGATCGCCAGACAGGACGTGAGACGCAACAGACTGACTTGCGTGAGCAGGACATCAGGTGTGAAGCGTCTAGCTGCGTAGTCCCGCTCGCCACAGTAAATAACTGGCGCTTTCCTTCATTAAGGCAAGTGCGCTAAGCCACGCGGATCTTGGCCGCGAATCTGGGCGGGGCACCAGAAAAACATGCAATCCCTGATGCGCCAGCAACATACGAATGCGAAACATGTGGTATGCATCGCTAACGGCGAGACAGCTGGTCATGTGGTTCTCGTGCATGATTGCAGCCACACGCACGGCTGATTCCGCGGTATCCGATGCCTGGGTCTCAGCAATCAGGGCCGATTCTGGCACTCCCTTTCGCATGAGGTAATCGTGCCCGACTCCGCCTTCGCTGAATTTAGGATCAGCGGCGGCGCCTCCGGTGGTGATTACAACCGGCGCCAAACCTTTGCGGAAGAGCTGCTGGGCGTGTTCTAAACGCGCTTTGAACACCGGTGATGGACGGCCATCATATTGCGCGGCACCAAAAACGACAATCGCGTCTGCGGGGTGCAGCTCCTGTTTCCCAGCGTCCCTGAGGATGGTAAAAAAAATCGAAGAGAATGTCCCTAAGACAACCGCGCCAGCTATCAGTGTGGTCCAAAACAGCCAGCGGCTGGAGCTTCGCGTGGCTCCCGCTGTCCCCATCACCCCTGGGCGAAAAATTCCGATATGTCCTGAGAAGGAATGGCGCCTTCCCGCAGGACCCTCCAGCGCGCCTCGTCATCGGTGAGATCAACGATCGTGGATGCGACATCACGGGGCGATTCGCCGCCATCGACAATAATTGGAATGCGCGTGCCCAATTGATCTCGTACCGCAGCGGCTGAGGTGCATTCAGTCTCGCCGCTGAGATTGGCGGAAGTTGCAGTGATTGGTATCTGTGCGGCCATGACCACCGCCAGCGGAATGGGAGCGTTCGGCACTCGAAGCGCAACGTTGCCGGTGTTTGCGGTTACCTTTAACGGCAAGCGGGACGCGGCTTTCACAATAATGGTCAGCGGCCCGGGCCAGAACTTTTTCGCGAGCTTATAGAACTCGTCCGGGAGCGGTTTTGCCAGCTCTTCAGCCTGTTCAACATTCTCAATGAGCAGTGAAAGCGGCTTGTGGCGAGATCTGGATTTGATCTCGTAAACCCGCTCCACAGCGCGCAAATTGAATGGATCAGCCGCTAAGCCATAAAAAGTATCGGTAGGCATGCCCAGAACTTCGCCGGCACGAATCTGATCGGCGGCGTACCGGATTAGAGACGGCTCCGGCTTATCACTATTAATTTTCACCATCTCCACACGCACTGCTACTCTCCGGAACCCTTGTATTTGCGAGAGTTAAGATAACACGAGTACGCGTGTCTCGCCGAGTACCGCGTATGATCGGTCATCAGGAGCTGAGATTGGAGAATGCCAAAAATGTCGACAGCAGCCGCTTGCGGCGCATTGAAGGCCGGCACAACTCGCTCTTGAAGACGCTGCGCCAGGCCTTCCATCACGGCGAGCTGACCGCCACCGGTGAGATTGCTATCGAGGGGTTCCGGGTCATTGAGGAAGGCGTTCGCAGCGGACTTCGCTTTCGGGCGGTTTTCGTCAGCGAATCCGGCCAGGCGCGTGCCGCGCGCTTGCTGCCGCAGATCGGTTCCCATGTCGAAACCGTTCTTCTGCCAGACAAGCTTTTCGCCAGCGCTGTGCCTAGTGAGACCCCTCAAGGTGTCGCTGCTCTGGTTCACTTGAAGACGCATACTCTCGATGCGCTGCTTGAGGGCACTTCCAGTGGACCGCTGCTGGTAGTTGCCGGGCTTCAGGATCCCGGCAATCTAGGAACAATTTTGCGGTCGGCGGAGGCGTTTGGGGCTGCGGGTGTTGTTTCGGGCGACGGCACGGTCAGTATGTATAACAGCAAAGTCGTGCGGGCTTCCGCGGGTTCGGTTTTCCGGCTGCCGGTGGTCAAAATCGAATTGAAGACTCTGATTCCAGAGTTGCGGGCGCGAGGTTTTCGGCTGATGGCGACCTCATCGCATAAGGGTACGGCCCTTCCGCAGACCGATGTTCGGGGGAAATCCGCGATTTTCATTGGGAACGAAGGCGCTGGTCTGGACAAAAAACTTCTCTCGCAAATGGATGAATTGATCATGATTCCACACTCGTCGCGAGTGGAATCGCTGAATGCGGGAATAGCAGCAAGCATAATTTTGTACGAGGCAGCGCGACAAAAGAAATGACCGACTGCAAGCCTGATTCACCACGGAGACACGGAGGCACAGAGAAAACAACGATTTATCTTCATGTTGCTTGAGGAACAACTAACGGAACAAATAATAGGCGCGGCCATCGAAGTTCATCGTGAACTCGGGCCGGGCCTGCTGGAGTCGGCCTACGAGCAGTGCTTTTGCCACGAGCTCCACCTGAGAGAACTTCAATTTCGGTGCCAGATAGATTTGCCGGTGCAATATAAAGGCCTCAAGCTCGATTGCGAGTATCGCATTGACGTGGTGGTCGAAGATTCTGTCGTGGTGGAGTTGAAATCTGTCGAGCAGGTACTGCCTATACATCAGGCTCAACTCCTGACATATTTGCGGCTCAGTGGGAAGAAAGTCGGGCTGCTAATCAATTTCAATGTTGCGGTGCTCAAGAACGGCATTATCAGAAGGATTCTATGACTTGCTTCCTCCGTGTCTCCATGTCTCCGTGGTGAAATGGTCGTATGAGTTTGTTTCAAGCAATTCCCGGGGGTAATCAGCCAGACGATCGTGGTCGTCCGCTCGCCGATCGCATGCGTCCGCGCACTCTCGACGAATTTGTTGGGCAGGAGCACCTGATCGCACCGGGAAAACCTCTTCGCGCCCAGATCGAACGTGATGACATTGGTTCGCTCATCTTTTGGGGACCTCCTGGCATAGGCAAGACCACGCTGGCGAAGATAATCGCCAAGATGACGCGCGCGGACTTCATTGAGTTCAGCGCTGTTCTTTCCGGGATCAAAGAGATCAAACAAGTCATGGCCGACGCCGAACGAGGCCGCCAGTACGGCACTCGCACTATCGTTTTCGTCGACGAAATTCATCGTTTCAACAAAGCGCAGCAGGATGCATTTCTTCCGCATGTGGAGAAAGGCAACATTCGCCTGATCGGGGCCACCACCGAGAACCCGTCGTTCGAAATTATCTCCGCGCTGCTTTCGCGCAGCCGTGTCTATGTGCTGAAGCCGCTCACCGAGGAACAGATCGTGGTCCTGCTGCGGCGGGCGCTTGAGGATGGCGAGCGTGGCCTGGGTGCGATGAACTTATTGGCAAGCGATTACGTGCTGCGACAGATCGCTGCGTATTCGAGTGGTGATGCCCGTAGCGCTTACAACGTGCTCGAGGTTGCCGCAGCGCTGGCCGCGGACAAGACGCGAGCAGCCGGCAAAGAAACTCAAACTCCCGTGGCTCCTCACAGCGCGGAGAAAGCTGCCCCACCTGCAGACGTCTCCGGTGCACACGAGATCACGACCGAGATCGTGCAGGATGCCCTCCAGAAGCGTGTTTTGCTTTACGACAAAGCCGGCGAAGAACACTACAACCTGATTTCGGCTCTGCATAAATCGGTGCGTAACAGCGATCCTGATGCGTCTTTATATTGGCTTGCACGTATGCTCGAAGCCGGTGAGGATCCGCTGTATATTGCGCGCAGAATAGTGCGAATGGCGGTGGAGGACATCGGTCTTGCCGATCCCAATGCGCTCTCGCTATGCATGGCGGCACGCGACGCGGTGGATTTTATCGGCATGCCGGAGGGCAATCTAGCCCTGGCGCAAGCGGCCGTCTATCTCGCCCTGGCGCCGAAATCCAATGCGTTATACACCGCATATTCCGATGTTCAACAAGGCGTGGAGCGGACCGCTGCCGAGCCAGTTCCATTGCATCTTCGCAATGCGCCCACCGGACTCATGAAGAACCTCGGGTACGGGGAGGGATACCAGTATGCGCACGATATGGAGAGCAAAGTCGCGGACATGCAGTGCCTTCCAGATAATTTGAAAGATCGCCGATATTACCAGCCCACGAACGAAGGCGTGGAGAAACGTTTTCGCGAGCGGTTAGAGGAGATCCGGCGGCAGCGAGCGCAGGCAACTAAAACAGAATCCGAGCAGTAGATAAGGGCATCTTCTTTCTTAAGAGTGCTGTGGGCGAGCGCGTATGGCTGCGATTCCCAATCCTGCTCAGATAAGTTCGGTGATAGATCGCTCGTTGCAGAGCGGGCAAATTGACGATTTGCTCAAACTGCAGGAGTGGATCCCGAAGATTACGTCCATCCTCGATCTTGATATTCTGATCGATCAGATTGTGAACCATGTCTCCTGCGCGTTTGGCTGCATTGAGGCGAACCTCTATTTGCATGATGAAGAGCGAAGCGAGTTGGAACTGGCCTGTGTCTGCGGTTGCACACTTCACGGCAAAGGACATCGATTAAAAGTAGGCATCGACGGAATGGTCGGTCGAGTCGCGGCAACAGGCGAAATGCATTATGCGCCCGACGTAAGGATCGATCCTTACTACTTCGCGTGTGAAGAATCCACGCTGTCGGAAGTGGCAATACCTCTCATAGTCGAAGGCAAGTTAGTCGGCGTCTTCTCGGCGTCTCATTCAGAACTCGACGCTTTTCCTCCCGAACAATTAAAGCTGCTGCAGGCTCTTTGCAGTCACATTGCAATCGCGGTGCGCAATTGCCGGCGATTCCGGGCGGAACAGCAGGAGCGGCAGCGCATGTCCCGAGAGGGAGACGAAGCACGGATTATCCAGCAGGCCCTGTTGCCCAAGGCATCGCCTTATATTCCGGGATTCGCTATATCCGGGCTTTCCGTTCCAGCGGGAGACATTGGCGGCGACTGGTATGACTTTATTCCGTTCAGTGACGGTTGCTGGGGTTTGGTTTTGGCTGACGTTTCAGGAAAAGGGACGGCAGCAGCGCTGCTGATGTCGGCTACGCGCGCAATGCTCCGTTCGCTTACAGATACCTGCAGCTCGCCCGCAGAAACATTGAGCAAGTTGAATAAACTCATGGTCGAGGACTTCCCCTCCGGGCGGTTTGTGACGCTTATTTACGCGATTCTCGATCCGAAAAATCGTATGCTTAAATTCGCCAGCGCTGGACACCTGGCTCCCTTGCTAGTAGAAGGCGACCATGCGCGCTTTCTACAGAGCGACGCGGGGACGCCGCTGGGGCTCTCGAAAACCAGTTTTTCAGAGAGCGAGATTCACCTCAAAGAAGGCTCACAGCTGGTGCTGTACAGTGACGGGATAACCGAGGCCGCTGGTTTCGATGATCAAGAATACGGACCCGAGCGGCTGCGCGAACATGTGCTCAAACCGCAGGCTTCGAGTGACAGCATCCTGACCGATGTTCGGCGCTACGTGAATGGCGCCGGGCTGCAGGATGATGCAACGGTAATTTTTGTGAGAGCGTAAGACCGCTGGATCCTACCTGAATCGCGCCCGGTGTTCCTTGAGAATGCAGAGATCCATCAGCACGAAGATGCCAGCCTTCTCAGCTTTTTCCGCGGCCTTGTGATTGATTACTCCCTCCTGCATCCAGACTGCAGGAATCTTCAACTGAATTGCCTGATCGACAATTTCCTCGACGAACTCCGAACGGCGAAAGATGTTTACGATATCGATCTTCTCGGGGACTTCCAGCAAAGACGGATACGATTTTTCGCCTAAGGCTTCGGAGATCGATGGATTGACTGGAATGATCCTGTAGCCGTGAGACTGCATGTAAGCGGAAACTCCGTAGCTGGGACGCATGGGACTATCGGAAAGTCCGACTACAGCGATGGTTTTGGAGCGCTGCAGCAGGTCGCGGATCGGGTCAGCTTCGGGGCGGGTTACCACTCTTGTATTCTAATTGGCGGCGCAGTTAGCCCTTGCCGGGGGACAATTTCTGTTTAAACATTCGCAAGGCCAGCTTGCGAATGGTGTCAGAAACTTCCTTGTTTCCGGACAAGTTCCGCAGGTCCTGAATCAGCAGATTTTTCATCAGTCCCAGGCTGACATCCATCGGTGTTCGGGGATTAAATACCAGGTTGCGGACCACGGCGTAGTTTTTCGCAAAGCGGCGCTTCATCGGGATGGCCCGCAGGAACGCCTCAAGGACATTCTTCTGATTAGCAAATCTTTCAACTTCGCCATCGGTTATTTTTGGGGAATCCAGCACTGCCAAAGCGACGACCTTTGTGCCGTCGCGCACCAGTATCGAGCGCTCTTCTTTCGATCCCTTCATCGCCAGCTGGATCCGTCCCTTCACGTCGAGCTTGGCAATTTTTTGCAGAACGCTGCCTCTTTGCTCGTCCTGAGGGTTGGTCATCTTCTTGGGCGAACTCTTGGCGCCCGTCGGCGGGATCACTGGACTGGGTGAAGCCGCCGCAGCTGCTGCGGCAACTTGCGGTTCGGGTGAAATAGTTTCCTCGTGAATACCGCCTATGGGCTGAAACGGTTTGTCAGCTTCGGCGGCGATCTCACTGGCATGTTCAGTCATGAACGCAGAGATCACTTGCTCAGTTTCGGGATCAGAGACAGCGCTTCCAGGATCAGGCACTACTTCGAACTCCGGGATTGCCTGAATGGCCGATTCCGCCTCAGCCTCGACCGGCGCCTGCACCGCGACGTCGTCCGCAGTGGAGGGAGTGATATCCGCATTTGTCTTGACGTCAACAGATGCGGATTTTCCGGTGATCAACTCTTGCACTCTTACCGACTGCACGCCGCTGAGTTGGTTGTTTGCACTCAGATCTTGCAGTACCTGACTTGATCCCCTAACGCGGGGACTCGCCAGCATTGCGTCGATCCACTCGCCTTTCAAGGTGCCTGCGAGCTGGCCCACTTTCAGCAATGTGACCGAGGGATTCTCTAGCAAGAGGGGAAACAGGGCCGGTCTGAGATTCTTTGGCGAGAGCCAGTAATCCAGGACCTCTTTAGCGGTTGCGGGGTTTGACGCAATGCTCTTGGCGGAATTCTCGTCCCAACCAGCCAAGGTTACGCGGGAGGTCTCGCCGAAAATCTTGTTGTTCTCGGCCAGGTAAACCAGAATTTCGACCATTTCATCGGCCGATGCGTCGAGAGCACCCTTGGCAGCTGCCATCATTTGATGTGACGGCAGGGCACACCTGCGAACCAATTCGAGTAAGCGGGCCATAGTTTTCCGGAATACGAGAGCTGTACCCTATAGGTTCTCGTACCCGAAGTGCTCTTTCTAGTAATTTTGGGCGGGATGAGGTTACGGAAGGCACTAGGACTAGTGATCGCTGGTCGCGCCGGAGGAGGCACTCCCATCGCGGCGCATGCGCAAGTAAGCGCGGATGAACGGCTGCAAATCTCCGTCGATGACCCGGTCTACGTCGCCAACTTCGGTTTTTGTGCGGTGGTCTTTGATCAACCGATAGGGTTGTAAGACGTAAGAGCGTATCTGCGATCCGAAGTCGATATCCAGTTTTGAGTCCTCGATCTTGCGTGTGGCTTCGCGCTTCTTCTCCATCTCGAATTCATACAGTTTTGAACGCAACATGCTCATGGCGCGATCTTTGTTCTTGTGTTGCGAGCGCTCGTTCTGGCAAGCAGCCACTAATCCCGTGGGAAGGTGGGTAATGCGGACGGCCGAATCGGTGGTGTTCACGTGCTGTCCACCCTTGCCGCTCGAACGGTAGGTATCGATGCGGAGGTCCTCGGGCTTGATAACCACCTCGATCGACTCGTCAATCTCCGGCGAGACGAAGACGCTGGCAAAAGAAGTATGCCGTCGCTTGGCCTGATCAAACGGCGAGATGCGCACCAGCCGGTGCACGCCGATTTCGCTGGTCAGCAAACCAAATGCATATTCGCCGTTCACACCGAAAGTTGTTGATTTGATCCCCGCTTCTTCGCCCGGCTGATAGTCATACAAAACGGTTTGGAAACCTTGCCGCTCGGCCCAGCGCAGATACATGCGCATGAGCATCACCGCCCAGTCCTGCGACTCTGTGCCGCCCGCGCCTGGATGGATTGTGACGATGGCATTCCGCGCGTCGTTTTCGCCCGAAAGCAGGGTTTCGGTTTCGAGCCGGTCCACACGCTCACGCAGAGAATCGATTTCCCGTCCAAGATCGGCTTCTACGTTTTCGCCTTCACGCGCCAAGTCAAAGTAGGCTGCAATGTCGCCAGTACGCCGGATCAGGTCGGCCTCGGTCGAGAGCATCCCCTCAAGGCGCTTTTTTTCGCGCATTACCTGCTGGGATCTCTGCGGGTTCGACCACAGATTCGGGTCGGCGGCTTGTTTATCGATTTCGGCTAGTTGCGGACGAAGTTTGCCGGCGTCAAAGGTACTCCCGTAGCTCGCGGACTTTTTGTTGTAAAGCTGAATATTGCTGCTCGAAATCCTGAATCATGCTGTGCGTCTACCTCTTGCGGGAGTGAGAGCAATCACGAGTGCCCCCACTGAAATTATCGCACACAGGTAGCCTAGCCAATCCCCGTGACGCGTGTAGAAGGTGGTCCGATCGTTAAGAGAATACGAAACCAATAGTGCGGTACGAATTTTGCGCGGCGCCGTTTGTGTTACTCGTCCATAGGGATCAATGGCCGCGGTCACACCCGTGTTCGTAGTGCGCAAAAGCCAGCGAGCGTTTTCGACAGCACGCATTCGCGCCTGTTGCAGATGTTGCGCGTAGGCACCGCTATCGCCGTACCAGCCGTCGTTCGATATGTTCACAAGAACCTGGGCGCCGTTCTTTGCAAACTGCCGGACTTCGTTCGGGAAAATAGATTCGTAACAGATGAAGACGCCCAGGCTTTCGTCGCCTGCCTGCAACGGAGTCCGTGATCGCCCTCGGGAGAAGTCGCCGACTTCCTTGGTCAGGCCACCCGCGAACGACAGCCAATCTTTGAACGGCACGTACTCTCCGAATGGGACGAGGTGTACTTTGTCGTAACGAGCCACGAATTCCCCACCAGGACTGACAAGCTCGGCTGAATTGAAAATTTCGGTCGGCCGCTGTGGGGAGATCTTCGCGTTCTCGATTCCAACGCTTCCTGCCACTACCCATGCTCGCGAGCTGGTAGCGGCTTGACCGATTGCGGTGCGAAACAGCGGGTCACCGGTATAGAACGGCGCGGGCGATTCCGGCCAAGCGATAAGGCTGGGATGCTGTCCGACAGGAGAGTTCAAACTCAGTTTGCTAAGTTCGGCCAATGTGTCAGTGAAATACTGACGAGTCCAATCGGCGCTGTCGAGAATTGGAATGTTCGCCTGGACCAACAGAGCCGTGCGTGCGACGGGAAATTTTGGAGCAGGAGTCCAGCGGCCAACTTGCAACAGAATGGCTGCGGCAAATGCAGCAAACAGCAGCGATTTTCGACGGCTCCTGTGCACCAGCAACCCAGCAGCGAAGGCGGCGTTCACGATCATGATCTCAAGCGAGACGCCGTAAACGCCTGCGACCGTGGCTACCCTGGATAGAGGAATATTGTCCACCTGCGTAATGCCCAGGAGGTCCCAGGGGAAGCCGCTGATGCGAGTGCGAGCCAGTTCTACCGCGACCCAGATAACGGGGGAAAGCACGAGTGCAGCACGCTGTGACCACCTTGCGAGAAGAGTAATGGCCAGCCCGAAAAATCCAAGATAGAGGCCCAGGTACAAGCTGAACAGCAGTAACAGGCCCGCTGCTCCCGCGGCGCTGATGCCGCCATACTGCTTCATCGTGCTGTAAACCCAGTAGCAGTTTCCGCAGTACCACAAAATTCCGCAGAGATAGCCAAGCAGAAAACCTTGGGAAGGGCTTGCGGGCAGCAGTTTCACGGCGCCTTCTAATTGCAAAGTGTCTGGACGCCGCGATCGCAGCAGGGCCACCAGCAATGGCGTGATGGCAATCCAGCAGAGCATGTACAAATTTGGCAGGGGAAAGATTACGACCTGCAACACAGCCGACGCGATGGCCAGCAGCCAGGCCCTGCTTTCAATTCCACGCATGGCTGAAAAGGATATCAAGGGACTCGTGTAAGCCGCGCAGCTTCGAGCCGCCGCTCGACAAACTCGACGACTTCGGTGCTCACGTACTCGGGTGGTTCAACCAAGAAGACCGGGCGATCTGGAAGTGTGTCGAGTGAGATTCCCGGCCACTTGGCTTCATGGCCGTTGCTTCGGTGAAGAATGATTGCATCGGCTCGTCCGAGGAATTGATAGGCCGAGCTCTTGAAATCCTCGTTCGCTGGATCGACCACGGAAATGTACACATCGGGCTGAATAAACTTCATAATGCTGTTCGATTCCAGAATCGCATTCTCCGCTTCATCCAGGCGCCGTCGGATTCCAGGCATTGCTTTTTCCAATTTGCCTTGGGCCGTGCGGACCCAAAATGCATGTTTCGCCCCGGCAACAAGGAAACGCGAGCTGTCAGACTTGCCCGCCCTGTCTTTCTCTTCCGTGATTGCCCATGCATGATCGGCGGTTTCGCACTGGCATGGTTTGCCGTTGAGCGAGCACCGGCCATGACCGAACTGCGTCAGCTTGAATGCTGTCCAGTTGTAGGCAGGCAGCTTCGCGATCAGGCCTGCAACCACGCTGGTCTTACCCACATTCCGAGAGTGTCCGCCGATGGCAACGATCGCCATTCGTATTCCTTCACTCTTTCTTGCCCAATCGCGCCAGGCTGGCCAGGCTCCTCAGATATTCGCGCAATGGCTTAGCCGGGGTTCCCCAGAACGCTACACCTTTACCGCGCAGAATCTTCTTCGGCAAAACACCGGCTTGGCCACCCAGCAGCACCCCTTCTTGGATGCGCGCGTGCTCGCCGACGCCAACTTGTCCGCCAATCACAACCCGATTTTCTATGGTGATGCTTCCTGAAAACCCGGCCTGAGCCGCGATAATGACGTCCTCACCGAACTGGCAATTGTGACCGATGTGCACCAGATTATCGATCTTTGTTCCACGTCCGATACGTGTCGTTTCCAGGGCGCCGCGATCAATGGTTGTGTTCGCCCCGATTTCAACATCATCTTCAATTTCGAGACGACCCATCTGCGGAAACTTTCCATGCTTGCCGCTTTTTTCGTCGCGAACGTAACCGAAACCATCGCTGCCAAGTACCGCACCAGCGTGAACAATTACGCGATTGCCCAGCCGCGAATCGGGATAGACTGTCACTTTCGGATAAATTTCGCAGTCCTGGCCCAATTCCACTCTGTCACCGATGACGCACCCGGCGTCGATGCGGCTGCGATTTCCGATAACTGCTTGCCCGATCACGGCGTGTGCGCCCACTGAGACTTCTTTGCCGAGCTTGGCTGCAGAATGAACCACGGCGCTGGGATGAATTCCTGACTGCTGCCCGGCATGCTTCCGCAGCAACTCCGCTGCGCGTGCAAAAGCTAAACGTGGCTGAGCAACAATCAACAGCACTTTCGAAGTCTCGCTTCTTTCGGCAAAATCTCCTGCAATCACAGCCACAGCACGGGATTTGAGCGCAGCCCTGAGATTTTCTTCATCTTCTGCGAAGACAACGTCGCCACTATCGGCGGCTGAAGCACTTGCCACTCCGGTT
>QHZX01000205.1 GCA_003224835.1 Acidobacteriota bacterium
ATGTTTGCCATGACCTGATCGAACACGTTGGGCATCTGGCGCAGACGCGAGAGATAGTTGTCATAATCATGAGTCGTGTTGAACGGGGTAATCGTAATCAAGTCGGGAAAATCCAGATGTGGGCCGTCACGCTGATTGACCGGCATCTCCCAATGCTTGAATCGCGCGCCTTCGAGGTCGAGACGCAATTCGCGAATCATGAGTTCTCGGCTGAGCTTGTCTTGCTGGGATAGGCTCGACGGATCAATGGCCTCAAAGCGGGCGAGGAACTTGCGCGCCTGTTCGAGTTCCGACTGAACGGCTTCGGCGGATTCATTATCGAGGCGGTCGTTGTAGCGGTTATCACCCAGAGCGGTCGCAAATTCCGGATGGACGCGCATTTCGTATTCCCACTGCTCGTCGAAGAGCGACAGCAGTTGTTGACGGCGGGAATCAACACCGGGTGATTTTTCTCGGGACGGAGCACCAGGTTGCGCGCCACACAAGACCGATACCAGTCCCACACCACATAGAAATGCAAACGCCCAACGGAGATTACGAATCATGCGAATCTTCCTCGAATTCCACGGTAAAGAATTCAGCACAATTACTGAGTGGAGTTCCGACTCACACCGGCTTAGTGTTTACCTTCCAATACACCGCATAACGTTGGTTGATGATTTGATACAGCGGAAGCAACGACATTGGCTTTGACTGCCCAAGGGCGCTAAAGGTTAGTGGCTGCCTATTATCA
The DNA here is from genome assembly GCA_003224835.1 of Acidobacteriota bacterium. Taxonomy (GTDB): domain Bacteria; phylum Acidobacteriota; class Terriglobia; order Terriglobales; family Acidobacteriaceae; genus Gp1-AA145. Next base: position 734 of record QHZX01000205.1, read on the forward strand.
ACTTCGACCCAGGCGGTTGGTTTGTTTGCGTCCGCAACGATTTCCGGAACTTTGTACTGATCGTCAGGCTTGGGCTCGTAATCGCCGTACAGCATCTCTTTGGAAACAGAATCAAAGCGGCCAGCCAGCACCAGCGGGCCGTACATCATCGCCTGCATCGATTGATCATCGGGCATGCTGTCAACGTGAAGGCTCATCGGAAGGCTGAGTTCGATCCTGTCGCCTGACTTCCAAACACGATTAAGTGTGAGATAACTACTGGGACTTGAAAAAGCTTGTAGGGCAGCGCCGTTGAGTTTTACGCTACCGCCTTGCGCCCAGTACGGAATACGCAAATTAAGTTCAAGCTGTTGGGGATTCTTGGCGGAAATCGTGATCGTTGTTCCTGGCTGCTCCGGGAAGCGAGTTTCCTGTTTTATGTGGAGGCCTTTTTCCGGCCATTCGAGATTTGAATCTATGTACAGATTCACGTAAAGCGAATCATCATCGTGGAAGTAGATCGTATCGGTCAGCTTGGCGTATTCCTCTGATCCTGTCCCAGTGCAGCACCACAACGAATCGTATGGTTTGCCGAAGGTCTTCCAGTAACCTGAAGCTAGCGGCAAGTAGTACATCATGGTGCCATCTTCAGGATTGATGGTTCCGAGGCGGTGGTTGAATACCAATCGCTCGTAGTAATCCATATACCGCGCGTCCGGGGACCAACCGAAGAGATGACGCGTGAGTTTCATCATGTTGTATGCGCAGCAGTCTTCGGTCGTGTTGGTGCTGAGCTCGTTTGCTAACTTGCCGGGATCGGTGTTCCATGATTCATGATTGCTGGTTCCACCTGTGCAGTAGCTGCGTTCGCTGACAACTTCATCCCAGAAATATTCGGCAATGTCGCGGTAATAGCGATCGCCGGTGAGTTCGTAATAACGCGCTGCGGCAATCACCTGCGGGATGTGTGTGTTCACGTGCAGTCCCTTGAGTTCATCGCGATGGGACGCGAGCGGATCGAAGAACCATTTCTTGTCGAAGCGTTGCGCAACATGCAGGTAATACGGCTTGCCGGTGACGGCATACAGATTCGAGAGCACCTCGCCCATGCCACCATATTCAGTGCCGAGGATGCGCTGCATGTGGTCGTAACTTAGAGACCCGGTGTAACCCGCAGTCCATCCTGCCATGTTTTCGACGACCTCAAGCGCTTGCTCATTGCCGGTGTACAGATACATGTCGAGCAATCCGGCCATGATTTTGTGAATGGTGTAGAACGGAGCCCAGACTTTTTCGCGATTACGAAGGCGATCAAAGAACTCGATCGGGAACGCGCTTAGATATCCGCCTTCGTTCAGGCTCTTTTGGCATTTGGCGAGTTCTGAAACAACAGCGTCGCCATTTTTCTTGAGATCGTCGTCTCCGGCGCTCGCATACATGAGGGCAACGGCGGAGAGATAGTGTCCACCTGCATAGTGGCCGCGCAGTTCGCAATCGGGAGCTTCCCACCCTCCAAGCGGTTCAGCAGAGCTTGCAATTTTGGCGTTGATACGAAATGTGTGCAGCAGGCGGTCGGGAGGCAAGGAATGCAGGTATTTCCGGTCGGCTTCCATTGCGGCCGTACATGGGCCTTGTCCCAGGCGAACTTGCTTCATCGGGAAAGGGCGAAGTTTCCATGAAACTTTCTCGCGGCCGATTGCTTTGCCGTCTTTCGTTACCGCATCCACCACAGGATCTTGGCCGAACAAGCTTCTTGGAACCAGAGCGGAGCCGGCAATTGCCGCGGCTGTGCTTATGAAATTTCTGCGGGAGAATTTCGGAAATGAGATCATGCTCATGAGTCGCCCCTCGGACTGATTTCACGTGCGTGGATATTGTATACACTACTCGGGTACGGCCGTTGAAGGCAAATGACATCAGACGTCGTAAACGAAGACTGCTCGCTGGAATATACTGCGCTCGGAATCACTCTACTGATGACTAAACGTGCTTGCCACCAGCTATGCTTGCTCCTCTTTATATTCATTACGTTTATATGCCTTGCAGCTGTGTTGGGGACAGCGCAGAATTCGGGCGGTCCCGATAACTCGGCCTTGGCGAAACAGGCACTGGCTCTCGCACAAAAAGGGAAGTGCAGAGAGGCACTACCATTGTTAAAGAGATCCACTTCACATTTGAGCGACAAGCAACTGAAATATCAGTCAGCCATGGCAACTGCGCGGTGTGCCATGAGCCTTGATCAAACTGAAACAGCAGTAAATGCCCTGCTGCTGCTGAACCGGGAGTTTCCGCGCGATCCCCAAGTGCTTTATACGACCACGCACTTCTACGCGGAGATGGCGTCGCGCGCCTCGCAGGAACTGGCTGCCATAGCTCCCGATTCTCCAGAGGCCCAACAGCTTGAGGCGGAATCATTCGAATCGCAAGGCAACTGGGACAAAGCCGCAACGCAATATAAGAAGATTTTGGAACAGAATCCTCATGCACCGGGAATTCACTATCGTCTGGGACGCTTGTTTTTGGCGAAGACACCGCCAGAACCGGAGAACGCGAAGAAAGAATTTGAACAGGAGCTAAACACCGATCCAAGCAATGCGTCGGCAGAGTTCATGTTGGGAGAAACGGACCGACAGGCGGGACAGTGGGATGAAGCGGCTTCGCATTTTCTGCGCGCGTCGAAACTGGATGAGGGTTTCGTTGAAGCCTATCTCGCGCTTGGGATTTCTCTGAATTCAGACGGAAAATTCGGCAATGCGGTCGCGCCGCTCGAAAAATATGTGAAGATGCAACCAGCCGATCCGGCAGGACACTATCAACTGGCGACTGCCTACGCGCGTACGGGCCGTAAGCCCGACGCCGATCGCGAGATGGCACTGCAGAGGGAAGCGGAAGCGAAGAATTCACAGCAACAGCATTGATGGCCAAACAGGATGGCAACGATTTTTGTTGGAGCTGGAACTCGGTTTCCCGCCGACGTTTTTTGCGGATGCTGAGTGCTGGTGGCGCTGGGTTAGTCGCGCGTAGTCCCAAGATTTCCTGGGCTGCCACCGAAGGCTTGCGTTCCTCATTTGAAGAAATTCCCTCCTCCGCTAGCGGCATCTTATGGGTCCATACCAGCGGACGTTCTCCAATGGCGCATCTTCCCGAAACTGTCGGCGCCGGCTGTGCCTTTCTGGACTATGACAATGACGGATGGATGGACATTTACCTAGTCAACAGCGGGCCGTGCGATTTTTATAGTCCTCCGCAGGGTTTGCGCAATGCTCTTTACCGCAATAATCGCGATGGCACGTTCAGCGATGTCACATTGAAAGCTGGC
>QHZX01000206.1 GCA_003224835.1 Acidobacteriota bacterium
CCGGACTGGCGCTCGGAAGCACGTTGCTGCCATCTCGCTTTGCGCACGCGGCTACAGCTTCTTTGAAGAAGAAAGTCATAGTGATTACATTCGGCGGCGGCGCGCGCGACCAGGAGACCTTCGCGCCCGAGGGCCAGGAGAACATTCCGAATCTCATGCGGGACCTGATTCCGCAGGCCAGCTTTTTCACCCAAGTCGTAAACCGCGGGATTCTTGGTCACTATGTTGCAACCGCAAGCCTCGCCACCGGCGCGTACGAAACCATCAATAACTTTGCTTCACTGCCACCCGAAAATCCAACAATATTCGAATATTTTCGCAAGGAGCTGAGGCGACCTTCCTCCGATGCTTGGGTGGTCGCTCCCAGCAATGGATTCAACCGCATTGGCGAAAGCAGCAATCGCTCCTACGGGCCCGGACTCGGAGCTAGAGTGATTCTGCCCAAGCACCTCCTGAGTGCCGCAATGTCGGGCCGTAATGCGGACTACCAGCACCTGCTTCGGGATAACTACGAAACTCCTTTTTACTCCCCTGAGCTTGCTGGCAATGACTTCGAGCTGGAGCAACTGGAAACTATCCTGAAAGTGTCGGCGGATGATTTCAAGGCGCACGCGCGCACATTGTCGAGCCCCGATGAACTTTCGGTTTACATTGTGCGGCAGCTGATGCGGCAGGTCGCGCCCAGTTTGCTGTGGGTCACGTTGCACGATATTGATGTCGCCCACGCGGGCGCTTATTCGCTCTACATTGAAGGCATACGCCGAACCGATCGGCTCTGCGCGGAGATGTGGAAGATGATTCAAAGCGAACCGGAATACGCTGGAAAGACGACGGTGTTTATCCTGCCGGATTTTGGCCGCGACAGCGATGAAGACGCTGGCGGAAACGGATTCCAGCACCACCGCACCGGAGACGTGTTATCGCGAACAACCTGGCTGATGGCGCTTGGGCCCGGTATTCGCCAGGGTGTCGTTTATGACCGGGCTGTTGATTCCACAGATCTGGTGCCCACGGTTGGCTCCATGCTTGGATTTTCGGCATCCCTTGCGCAGGGCCGGCCAATTTCGGAAATCGTGTAGCCATGCTTCCGCGCGATCTCAAACCCGAGCAGTTCAGCGGCTATCCTCCCGAAGCGAAAAAGCTGTGCTCGGACTATCTGGACGCGCTCCGACCACTACCGCTCAGCTTTCTGCCCTCGCTGCTCCGAGAGGCTATTGAGTATGACTTCAAATTTCCAGCCGAACGCCGAGCGATCGAGAGGGAACTGGCGAACATGCGTTCGCTTCCTGCTAAGCAAGTGACCGAGTGGTTTCAAGAATTCGCTACGATCCAGCTTTCGGCCAAACTCGAGCGCTTTGACTGGGTGAATGCTCCCGGACAATTCGTGGAGCAACTTTCCGCTCTCCTTTGGAGTACGCACCAGCAGGATGCATTCCGACTTGCGGCAACGCATTATGCAGAACGCCTGAGGGCGGCTGTGCCTTCCGAGCAGCCAGCGTTGCCAAGGTTGGGAATCAGCGTGATTGGACAAGGGGTGGAGTCGTATGGCGAGCCCCTTTTCCGCAAGCTGCGTCCGCATGGCGCTTACTTCGAGAACGTGAACCAGCAGAACGGCTTGAAGCTCTTGCTGGACGCAGTTTCTGCACGAGTGAAAGCTCACCCAAGCCCGTATGCACATTGGTATATCGACGGCGGGCAGGAAACAGAGCACGACGCCGGGATCACTACTATTTCTTACGACACACTCGCGCCCGCCCGCGGTGCCCTGCTTCGCAAGATGCAAGCAGAGATTTCGCGGCCCGGCATGGGACCGGAGACTCTGCGCACAGTTATGGCGCAAATGCGACCGTCAGAAGTCGGTTTGGACAAATTGGGAGACGAGGTGCTCTCACGGTTTCAGCTCAAGCTGCTCACCGAAGGTTCTGGAACACAAATTTTCAGTACAACCTTTGCGCAGTGGACCGCACGTGAGGCGCTGCGTCGTGCCCAGCCGTTGACATTATTAGTCCGCTTTGCCCCTCGGCAACGTCAGAAGCCGATGAATGAGCTTTTGTCCGCCGCAAGTGGACCGTCCGAGCCTGACCTGATCGGCTCACTTATCGATGCGGATATGGGGGCATTTTACAACTGGATTAATCAGCAACGGCTCCCTGGAGCTGACAAGTCCTCTTTTCTGGTTTGGTTCGAGAACCACGGCCATGCTGTCGTGATCGGGCCGTCCGTGCCCCACGGTACGGAGTCAAACACGGCGACTGACGTTAAGCAGTTGCTTTCCTGGATTGTGTAAATCTTTTTTGAGTTGGCGGGCGACACGGCCGCGACAGTGAGCTCATACTGCATTGTCATCAAGCAAACTGGAGAAAACATGGATCGACGCAACTTTATTCGAACTACGGGAACGGTAATAGCGGGTGCAAGTCTGGCGGGGCATGCGTTGGCCGAGAATTCGGCAAACTCCGATGCGGCCGCGCCCGGCAGGCTGGTTCTGCCAATGAACCGGAATTGGCTCTACAGCCCAAAATTCACGGAAGCGGCTCAGGCAAAGGAGTTTGACGACTCCGGCTTCGAACGCGTTGTAATTCCGCACACGAATGTCCGGTTGCCCTGGCACGGCTTCGACGAGAAGCGCTATGAGTTCGTTTCAATTTATCGGCGTCATTTCAAACTGCCGGCCGAAGCACGAGGCAAGCGCGTGTTCGTCGATTTTGAAGGCGTGATGACCTCGTCCACAGTATGGCTGAATGGAGAGCGTCTCGGCGAATACAAGGGAGGATACACCCCGTTCTCTTTTGACCTGACGCCGCATGTGAATTTTGACGGAGAAAATGTGATGGCTGTCGCCGTGGATTCGACGGAGCGGCCCGACATTCCGCCGTTTGGATACGAGATCGACTATTTGACCTTCGGTGGAATTTATCGCGAGGTCTCTTTGCGGATTGTCCCATCCTCTTTTATTGAAAATATTTTCGTCCGGCCAAAGAATGTCCTTACAACGCCAGGACTCGATGTAGATTGCTTTGTTCAGCACCTGCAAACCTCTGGGCCGCTGATGCTTGAGGCCGAACTGCTCGATGGCGACCGTGTCGTGGCAAAAGCGTCGCAAGCAGTTCCGAAGTCCGCGCCTTCAGCCGAACCGGTTGCGCATCCCCTTCAATTTTCCGCTCTGAGCGGAGTTAAGCTTTGGGACTTCGATCAACGGAATCTCTACTCAGTTCGCGTACGCTTGATCCGAGGATCACAGGCCCTGGATGAGGATTCGCGCCGGTTCGGTTTTCGCGAGGCGCAGTTCACAGATCAAGGGTTTGAGTTGAACGGCAAAGTGATCAAGCTGCGCGGCCTTGATCGTCATCAAACCTTTCCCTATGTCGGGCAGGCGATGCCGGGGCGGGCACAGAGGCGCGACGCCGAAATCCTGCGCAACAAACTTAAGTGCAACATCGTCCGCACTTCGCATTATCCGCAGTCCCGGCATTTTCTGGATGCCTGTGACGAAATAGGACTGCTGGTCCTCGAAGAGATCCCCGGTTGGCAGCACATTGGTGACAAAGCCTGGCAGGACATTTCGGTTGACAATGTCAGCCGCATGATCCGGCGCGACTGGAATCATCCTTCGATTGTCTTGTGGGGCGTGCGTATTAATGAATCGAGGGACAATCACGATTTCTACACGCGTACGAACGCGCTAGCCCATCAGCTCGATCCTACGCGACAGACCGGCGGGATTCGATATTTTCAGGAATCCGAGTTTCTCGAAGACGTGTTTACGATGAACGACTTCGGCTTCCCGCTGAAGCCGCCGAA
>QHZX01000207.1:0-1247 GCA_003224835.1 Acidobacteriota bacterium
AAAGTGGCACATGCAGGGCACCACGGCGGCGCCTGGAAAGTCGCCTACGCCGATTTTGTCACCGCTATGATGGCGCTGTTCATCGTGCTTTGGCTTCTAAATACTAGTAAGCCAGTGCGTGAGGCCATTGCCGGCTATTTTCGTGACCCCGCTGGCACTGCTGGGAAACTCGGCACAAGCTCTGAGGGCCCGGGCGAAAAATTCGTTCCCACGCCGGTTCCAGCTGACGACATGGCGAAATTGAAAGATGAAATTGAAAAAGCCATGCGCCGGCTGCCTAACTTCGACCAGTTCAAGAATCAGATTGAAATCAAAGTCACTCCCGAGGGTCTGCGAATTGAGTTGCTCGAATCCGCAACTGGTACTTTTTTTGACCTAGGCAATCGCAACCCAAACTCTAATGGGAAAGAGTTGCTCGACATGCTGGCAGGCGAATTGGGAAAGCTCCCCAACAAGGTTTCTATTGAGGGGCACACTGATTCCAAACCTTTCAGCGGCAAGCGGAACTATGGGAATTGGGAGCTTTCATCCGATCGCGCCAACTCAGCACGCCGACTGATGCAAGAGGAAGGGCTTGGGGACAGGCAAGTAGCCCAGGTTCGCGGCTTCGCCGATCAGCTATTGCGTAATACTAAAGATCCCAATGATCCCTCGAATCGACGCATTTCGCTGATCGTGCAATATCTTGACAAAGAAGATCAGCAGAACGGCACCACCGAGCAAGAGATCCAGAACCTCTCGGAACCTGAGAAAAAATAGGTGAAGCTATTGCACCTCAAAAGTCCCTGCTATACCGCTGTTCGAATCCGGCGCAACCCACACATCGTAAGTTCCTGATGGGACAATCCAGTGCATTTCCGGGTCATATGAGCCGAGGTCGTTCACTCGTACCGTGAAACTCACATTCTTGTGTTCTCCAGGCGCAAGCGTTACCCGTTCAAATCCCTTGAGCTCGCGCACGGGACGCGACGTGGGCGCGACTCGATCGTGCACATAGAGCTGTACTATTTCAGTTCCCTCGCGCTTCCCTGTGTTCTCGATTTCTGCGCTCACGTGAAGCGTGCCTTCCTTCGATATCGACGAGTCCGCCTTCAGATTGCCGTACTTGAAATTTGTGTAGGTCAGTCCGTACCCAAACGGATACAACGGGGCTCTGGCCAGATCAAGATAGCCGGTATGCCAACGGTCAGGCGCGGACGGCCGCCCGGTATTTTTATGGTTGTAATAAATGGGAATTTGACCAACAG
>QHZX01000207.1:1337-5449 GCA_003224835.1 Acidobacteriota bacterium
TTTTTGGTTGCCAGCACCGCCGAGATCAGTTTCATTTGATCGCCTGGCAGGTCCAGTGACGCCCGCGAACTCGCTTCACCTGTCATTCCGGCAAGTTCCCCGACAAAAAGAATCACAGTGTCCGCCTTCTTTGCGGTGCTGACCGCTTCCTCAATGCTGCCAGGTTTGTTGCTGGTTTCTACCCCGCTCGCGCCCGTAGCAGATGTGGGAGCCGGCGCCGCCACCCCGGCCGCCAGCCCTCGTTCAAACGGAGGAATTTCGGCTCCCTTGGCGTATAGCACATGCTCTTTTCCTAATTTCGCAGAGATCCCTTCGAGCGGCGTAACCGCGTCTTTAGCCTGTCCGTTACCTGCCCAAGCGCCCAGTTGTGAAGCCTTGTCATCCGCGAGCGGACCGATTACTGCTACTGTCTGGTTCTTTTGTAGCGGCAGTAATTCGTGCTTATTTTGCAGCAACACCATAGACTCCTGCGCCATCTTGCGCTCGATCTGCAGGCTCTCCGGCGTGAGAATATCTGTCTTCTCACGGTTCGGATCAAAATATGGATGCTCGAATAATCCCGCTTCGAATTTCACGCGCAGCACGCGCCGCACCGCTTCATCCACTACACTTTCGGGCAGCTTGCCGGATTTCACGAGATCGGGAATCAATCTTTCATAGTCGTCGTCCGCCATGTCCATATCGACACCGGCAGTTAGGGCTTGTAACGAAGCCTGTGAATCGTCGGCAGCGATGCCGTGCGGAATCAATTCGTGAACGGAATCGTAATCACTGACCACGAAGCCATCAAATTTCCATTCCCCCCGAAGAACTTCGGTCAACGTGTGATGGTTGGCGCTGGCAGGAATTCCATTCAGATCGTTGAATGCCGACATTAGCGTGCCTACGCCGGCATCAACCGCCGCATGGAATGGAGGCAAATAAACTTCGCGTAGAAGTTGCTCGGACATTTCAGCGGTGTTGTAATCGCGCCCACCCTCGACGGCGCCATATGCGACATAGTGTTTGGCGCAAGCGACAACGCTTTCCGGATCAGCGATGTTACTACCCTGAAAACCTCTTACTCGGGCCGCGGCGACTACTGAGCCAAGATAAGGATCTTCTCCGGCGCCCTCAACAATTCGTCCCCAACGCGGATCACGCGCAATGTCCACCATGGGAGCGAATGTCCATTTCACGCCTGAGGCAGTCGCCTCCTTCGCAGCAATCCGCTCGGCTTTTTCAATCAGTTGCAGATCGAAGCTCCCGGCACTCGCCAGCGGAACCGGGAAAATAGTGCGAAATCCATGAATAACGTCGTAGCCCAGAATCAAAGGAATCTTCAGCCGCGAGTTTTCGACAGCCGCACGCTGTGCCTCATTGGCTTCTTTCGCGCCCAGCACTCCCAACAACGAGCCCGTCTTTCCCTGTTTGATCATCTCCAGGTGTTGCCCACTCATTCCAGCAAGTTGCGTGATCTGTCCGGCTTTCTCTTCGAGCGTCATCTTCTGCAGAAGCGCATTGACTCGTTGCTCGATCTCCGGGTCTGTAAGATGTTGCTGCGCTGCAGCAGCAAACGAGCAGACGACCAGCAGAATGCCAGACAAACTCAATCGACGTGATCGCAGCATGGAACCTCCAGGCAAACAGTTGAAGCGGGTGCCAGTATACAACAGACGAAACTTAGAAAATCGTTATTCTCTTGCCAAATGGCTGGATAGCTAAGATCGTTGTTTCGTAGGAAGATGAAAAACAAGCACTCATGATTCCGTGAAATTCGCTTTACGTTATTTCTCAATCTCTCCGATGTAGACCGAAAATGGCTCGAGTGAGATCGATTTCAATGATGCCGAGTCGCGATTCGCCTTCCCAGTAGTAACAAGCGTCTTCGCGCTTGAGGCGGTTATCCCCACGGGTTGCAAATTAAAGCTGACCTGCTGTGGGCTCGATGACATGTTCAGGACCACAAGCACCGCTTCATCTTTGTATCGGCGCAAATACGAGAGTATGTTGGGATCATTCTCGTTCAGCGCAATGTATTCACCCTCGCGAAACGCTAAACTTTGGTGTCTCAGCGCAAGCACTCGCTTGTAGAAATTCAGGATGGAATCGGAATTCTTGAGCTCCGACTCGACATTGTGCGTCTTGTAACTCGATGGAACTGGAAGCCACGGCTTAGCCTGACTGAAACCTGCATTCGCGTCCGTGTTCCATTGCATGGGAGTACGTTCTCCGTCGCGTCCCTTCTCTTTCGGCCAGCCCAGCCTGCCAATGGGATCTTTCACGTCCTCACGGCGCTTCGGATCATTGTTGGTCATGCCGATCTCTTCGCCGTAATACATGAGCGGCGTTCCGCGCAGCGTGAGGTAAAGACCTGCCATCACCTTCGCGATGGCATCGTTGTGGACACCGTCGCCGTACCGCACGTAAGCGCGAACGATGTCGTGGTTACTGAGCACGTACACCGGCCAGCCAACCGCATTCACGCCGGCGATCTGCTTGCGAAATTCGGGTGCGGAGAGTTTATCGACCCGGGCAAACAGGAAATCCATTGGCATCTGCAGTTCATTGCTGTGCTCGCCGTAGTACTGCTTCAGTTCGTCGATATCTTTGGTCCAAGTTTCTCCGATCAGTACCGCGTCATACTTGTCCGCAACCTGTCGCAGCCTCTGCAGTACGCCATGCAACTCGGGTAGCTTGGTGTTGTAAAGGTTCTGCATCCTGGGGTCGCCATACTGGTTCTTGCCCGGAACTACGGGATTATCGTGCAAGCCTGGATCTTCAAACAGCGTATCCACAGCATCCAGACGAAACCCCGCAACTCCCCGCTGATACCACCAGCTCGTCACGTCGAACATGGCCTTTTCCACATCTGGGTTCCGCCAGTTCAAGTCCGGCTGTTCGGGATAAAAAAAGTGGTAATACCATTGTCCGGTGATTGGATCGAACTTCCACGCTGATCCGCCAAAAGTTGAGAGCCAATTATTTGGCGGCTTGCTTGGACCCTTGCCGTCACGCCATATATACCAATCGCGCTTGGGATTATCGCGAGAAGATCTCGATTCCTTGAACCACGCGTGCTGGTCGGAGGTGTGATTCATAACAAAATCCATGATGATGCGGATATTGTGTTTTTTGGCTTCGCTGGCCAGGCGTTCGAAATCTCCGAGTGTGCCATACATTGGATCGATATTTTCGTAGTCCGCAACGTCGTAGCCGAAATCCACTTGCGGCGACGGGAAGCACGGTGTAATCCAGATCGCGTCAACTCCCAAATCCTTTAAATAATCCAGCTTCGCAGTAATTCCATTTAAGTCACCGATACCGTCGCTGTTGCTGTCTGCAAAACTGCGCGGATAAATCTCGTAGAACACCGCGTGCTGCCACCACTGGTGGCCCTCGGCATCAAGCTTGACTTGTGACTTTGCTTTTGGAGTCATGCAACTTCCCAACAGGATCACGGCCAGCCAATACATCAGCTTCGAGCTACGAGAAAGAGTGTTCCTGTCTTTTAGATCTGCAGGCTGCATTGTTCGCATTCAACCCTCCTGCCATCGACCACGCAACGAAAGTGATTGTCTCACGCGAGGAAAAATTCAGAGTAAAGGCCAGCAGGTTTGAACGGCTTCAATGATACGAGTGCTTCATCGGCACGGAATTAGCTGGAGAAATTTGAGAGCGCACCAAGCCTTCAGCCTCGCTGTGGCATCGCGGCACTGTTTCCGCATAGCGCGCGCGATGATATTATGTTGTGGAATAGTCCCGCATCGCCACACTCCTCAGTAGCTCAATGGCAGAGCATCCGGCTGTTAACCGGAGGGTTGTAGGTTCGAGTCCTACCTGAGGAGCCAATTTTTTCATTCAATTAGGGTGACCCTTCGCGGACGATGATTCCGATACCGGTGAAAATACCGGGGACTCCGCCCGAATTCCTGTTCCGCTGATGCTCTCCACCGCTCCCCGAAGTTCATTCAACGAGAAATGTCCATAACGCGCCGCCATCCGTACCATCGTGGCCGGACTCCAGCCCGCAATCTTAGCAACCTTGGCAATGGGTATTCCCGCGTTGAGCATCCGGGACACTGCCGTGTGCCTCAGATCGTGGAAGCGGCAGACGAGCGCCGGGATCTTTT
>QHZX01000208.1 GCA_003224835.1 Acidobacteriota bacterium
CAGACCGGCTTGGGCGAACCCGCCCGCGACTGGTTCCCCATTTCGTTCATGTCTACCTTCAGCGATTGGGCCGACCTGATGCACGTCAACGACCTGAAAAACGACTGGGGCCAATTGTCATGTGGCTGCCATCCGAATTGCGGGACGGGCATGGCGGTGATGATCGATAAGGAAACGAAGGAAGCGGTTCCGGTTACGGCGTTTCTGCACGGAGACCAACTGGCGAAAGACATTGCCAAGGTCAACGATGCGTCGCGCGGGAAGTTTCTGACCATCGTCGGAATGGCGTTATGTTTGATGAAGAATTACGATCCGTTCCACTCGCCGAAACATTTTAAGTTGACGGATCTGCTCAAGAAGTTTGACAAAAACTTCAATGCGACAGGCAAGAATTACGGCAAAGTTGGTCCGGACCGCACGATTGATGATGTGATGAAGCGGCGCAATGACCGCTGGAACTTCCTGTTCATCGCGGGAATGTGGTTCCAGGACCTGTTCAATTACGACTTCCGGCGCACCGAGCAATGCATTATTCCGTATGCGACGCAGGAAGGAGAAATTTCATTCTGCGCGTACAACACGGGCGTGGGCTGGCGGAACATTATCGAGAAGATGCACATGACGGCCACGCTCTCGAAGTGGTACGAAGAGCACGGGCGGCATGAGATTTTTGCCGGCGGCAAGAATGTGGCAATGGAGACGAAGGAGCACTCGCTGTATCTGCGAGACGGAATTGTGACCCAGGAGGAGCAGCGCGATCTCGACAAGCTGGGTATCGCCAAGAACGCACGCGAAGAAAAGATGCGGGCCCGGGACGCGAAACAGAAGAACGATCCGGCGTACAACGCGCGGATGGCGTCGCTTTATCGGGAAGTGGTGTTGAAGGAAAAGCCAGTCGCTTCAGAAAATGGATTTATTCCTCTGGGTGCGCTGGTGAAGAACAACGGCAAACCTTTGACCGCAGAGAGCGCGGAGTCAGTGGCCGAGGTCGCGGAGCCAGTGGCAGGAGATTAAGTTTCAGCTGTTGGGACGTTAAAGGCCGCCGCAAGGCGGCCTTTGTTATTAAGCGCCGATTTTGGAATTCCCCACTCAAGCCAAAGACGGGCTTGAATGGGCCACTCGTCCAGTTTCTATTCACCCAAAGTCAAAAGCCCCACCCTGTCGCAAAGAGCGCGACAAGGATGGGGCACCCGACTTTCGACCTACTGTGATTCCTACTGGCCGATTCGACCGGCAATCATGTTGAAGCTGCTGCCGGTGAAGAACAAGAGGCCGCGCACGCGAACGGTATTGCCATTACTGACGCTTGCGAGGTCGTGAAGGTTCGTGCCCTGCTGGAAGAACACAGTAACCGTAGTCTGGCCGGAGAGCATGGCGAATGCTGAATCCGGCGCGACGGTTAACGTGAAAGTGGCTGGGCCGGTTGATACCGGCGCTCCCAATCCCGAGACTATGCCGCTCAATGTCTGCTGCCGTAGTTTTACTTTTTCTGCGACCGTGGACATGCCCGACATCGTGCTTGAACTCTCAACTTCGACGCGCTGCCCGGAATGAACGGTAGTCGCATCGAAGGGGAAGTTCGGCGATGCTGGCAAGCCACCCATAGAGCTGGTGTCCATACCACCTTGATCGATCCGGTATTGCGCGCCGCTGACATTAGTCGTCACTGTGCCACCAACTTTGGCGTCGCCCATTCCCGCGCCCGAACCGTCCTGCGCGACGAAACTCAGTTGGGTTGCGGGATTGCCAACCACCTGAGTGATGATACCCTCGGCTTCCATTCCTGCTTCGTTTTCGACACTCTCAACCTCTTTTGCGTAAAGGCCGCCATTGGATTGGGTAATACCTTCGACATCAACGATAGTGTTCAAGATTGTCCCTAAAGAAGCGCCATCTTTGAACTCAGTATTCTCGTCTGTCGTAAAGGTTAGCGGGACGGCGTTCTGGCCGGGGGTCATGGTGAAAGTGCTTCCGGAAACAGCCGTGACCATGCCGGTTATGTTTTCAAGCTGCCCGTGTTCGTCGTCATCATCGCCCTGTTCTCCGGCAGCCACAGCGGCTGCCGAAATTGTGAACGAGTTAGCCGTGATCGCGACGCCAGTTACATTGCCTTGGGCATCAAAGGTAAGCGCGTTTATGAGATTAAGGTCAATATTCACCACCGACGCGGCAGCGGTGATGTTAAGCGCAGGATTGAAATTGATAGTTACTGACTGACTGAAGCTAGGCTCCAGCTTAGTCAGAGTTCCCGAACTGTTAATGAAAGTAACCTCGGGATTAGAAAGCTTGATTGTCATGCTCGAGTAAGTTCCCTGTGGCACGCTCAACAGGGACAAAGGCTCAGTGGTCTCGGACAAGTGTGCAAGCTCTATCCGGCGAGAATCAGCAAGCAAAGTTACGGCAGCGCCGCCGCTGGGGGTCGCGCTTATAGGGCCGGCACTTACTTCAAATGTTAATACGCGATCGGCAGGAGCATCCCCCATGCGCAGCTGCACTGCTGATGTAGCGCCGCCACGTGGGGAGTAAGATCCACAGTCGACACTTACTGCGATGGTTCCCACAACCACGAACAATGCCAAAGCTCGAAATCTACTGAGACAGGTCCGTCTATGGGTAAGCATAACCCTCCCGTAATCTGTGCAAGGTGCGGACAAAGTGTGGCTATGCTAGCGGGGCTGCTGAAGCAGGATGTCACCGATGTGCAAACTGCATGTCAATTTCTGAGCTGCTGAGTGAGAGAGTAGTAATCGTTACCTCGTGGTTACTTTGCATTTAATTTCACAACTGCTCGTCTTTTTCCGTGGTCGTGCATGCGCAGCGTAAGGTCCCTCTCTCGCCCGCAAGCGCGCGAGTTCGGGATGACAATCATGACGAGAGGAGTGCGGAAGCGGCTCATGCGGTTTCCGTTGGTCCTGACTACGTTCGTGGTCGTGTACGCGCATCGTAAGGTCTCTCTCTCGCCCACACGGGGCGAGTTCGGGATGACAATCGAAAGCGGGCAATACGATTGCGGGAGTCTTACCCCCGTATAATGAGATTTGGACTTTTCTCTTAAGGTGATCTCGTGAGTTCTCATATGCCTTCCCGGCCTGGACAGGCTCCGCCCGCGCCGCAGCCACTGCCCGGCGTTGATGCCATTGTTGCCGTGGGTTCCGGCAAAGGCGGCGTTGGCAAAACTACGCTGGCAGTAAACCTCGCCCTGGCGTTGGCGAAGCTAGGACACAAGACTGGCCTGCTCGATGCCGACGTCTATGGGCCGAATGTTCCTCTTATGCTGGGAACCAGCGCGCAGCCGAAAGTGGTGGGCGAAAACCGAATTGTGCCGCTGGACGTGCACGGATTGAAAGTGATCTCGGTTGGGCTTCTCAATCCGGGGGACAAGCCGTTGATCTGGCGCGGGCCCATGCTGCACTCGATCATCCGGCAGTTTCTCAGCTCGGTAGAGTGGGGCACGCTCGATTATCTGATCGTCGATCTGCCGCCGGGAACGGGTGATGTGGCGTTGTCTTTGATTCAGACTGTTCCCCTTACAGCAGCCATTGTGGTTTCTACCCCTTCGGATGTTTCGTTGCAGGACGCGCGCAAGGCGATCGAAATGTTTCGCCAGATGAAAGTAGATATCGCGGGTATGGTCGAGAACATGAGCTACTTTGTATGCCCGCACTGCCATAACGAAATCGACATCTTCTCTCGTGGAGGCGCGGAAAAGACAGCCCGCCAATTCGGCGTGGATTTTCTCGGCAGCATTCAGTTGGATCCGGAGATCCGCAAATCCGGAGATGAAGGCCGGCCAGCGGTGCTCGAAGGGGAATCGTCTCCTCATGCCAAAGCGCTTTTCGATTTTGCGCACCGGGTCACCGAACGGGTGGAGCAGATCAAGTCGGCTGCGCCCGAAGGGGTCATTCAAATCCAATAGGCGCGACGCTTCATCTAATAAACAAGTGGAGCAGTATCATTCGGCCCGTACGGTGGGTGAAAGTGAGAGATTTGTAACTTGCTGTTTCCCA
>QHZX01000232.1 GCA_003224835.1 Acidobacteriota bacterium
TAATTTTTTTGCTGGTCGTAGGTTTCTCCAAGCGCCAAATAAAGCTTTGCCGAACGGTTGTTTTCTGGAACCGAACTCAGCGTTTCAGCCGCTTTGGCGGTGTCGCCCTGTTCGTTGTAGAGCATGGCCAGCGAGGTCACAGCCTCTTCTGATTCGGGCGCTTGCTTGATTGCAATCTTCTCCTCTTCCTCAGCCTTCTTGGTCTGATTGTCGGCGTGGTAAAGCCGGCCCAGCATGATGTGATCGTCTGCGCTCGAAGGATCGAGCTTCACGATCTCTTCATATTGCTGGATGGCGAGCTTGAGCACACTGTCGGAGCTGCTGCCTCCCTGCATGTCACCCAATGACCGCAAATAGATATGACCGAGCAGGCGGTGCGCTTCCAGGTTGTTCGGATCCCGTTGCAGAATCTCCTGGGCCTCCGATACCGCGTCGCGGATGCGCCCTGTGCGTGCGTAAAGTTCGGCCAGGCCAGCCGTCAAATACTGCGACGTAGGATCGGCTTCGATGGCCAGCCGATATTCCTGAATGGCCTTCGTCATCAAATCGCTGCGCCCGTAGACCGCCATTTCTTCTTCATACATGTGGGCCATGGTGAAGTGGTAATACGCCGCAGCTTTATCGGTCTTGTGCGCCGCGGCATCATCCTTCTTGACCGGAGCCGGCGTGGCGCTATTAGAGTTAGCCGGAGCAGTTTTTTCCGGATTAGGGGAGGCTTGCTGGCCGAAGGCGAGGCAAGCGCTTAGCAAGATCGGGGCGTAGAGACTTTTCATGAAATACCTGTGTGAACTCCCAAGGCGATTTGATGCTGAACCGCGCACGGTGGGTGCTTCAGCTATTTTACCCTGCCGACGGATGCCTTATTGAAAACCGGGGTAACACTCAGGAGCACTAAGGATAACCACGTCAGAGATGTGAGTTCCTGACATGCACTCCTGGTTCGAATAAATTAAAAAAGGGGCAGGAACGGCCTGCCCCTTCGACGATCAGTTTTGCCGCAGCGCAGGCATCGGCAATGGAATGCTATACGTCTTCGCGCCAACGCCGACTCCAGCCTCGCACGTGTTGGGCGGAGTTGTGCAAACCGAGTGTGTACCCTGGCATTCGGCAGCCCAGAACATTAAACCAAGCATGCCATTAGTTGTTCCGGCTCCGTTCGGAGGAACCGTTTCAACATAATTTCCGGTGCTGTTTTCGAGCGATGCGCTGAAATTGTTGCACTCCGGCGCAGGATTTTGTCCGGTCACGATGTACAAGCTTCCGGTCAGCCGGTTAGGCGCAAGTGGCGGCACCGGCGGTGCATAATTTGCCTTTCCGGTGATGTGCTCCTGCCAATTCGCTTCTGCGGAGGACGCACTGGTAGGTTGTTTATTCGGCACCATCGCGTTCGCATAATCGAGCACGGGCGAAGAATCACTGAGCCAGTTGGCGGTCGCGTAACGCGAGATATCTGTCAAATACCGGTCTCCGGCTCCTAGATCAATGGTCAGGCGCGCGGCAGGATTGGCTCCGGTGGGGTCGTAAGGAATCTGCGAGCGGTAAGCACTGACGAAAGATTGCAAACCTGTGAGGTTCGGGCTGGAGGTGTTCTCGTAATCAATTTCGATGCCGACGCCAAGACTTTTGGCAACAGCGGCAGCGTTCAGTCCAAGCTGAGTGGGATTCGACGAGAGTGCCTGGTCCCAAAAGCTGGTGTAAGTGATCCCGCCAATAGAAAGCATTACGCGCACATTATGGCTTGTGAAATAACTGACGACTGACGAGTTCATTGCGACCGGCACGCCATTGACATCGCCGGAGTCGTTCGTTTTATTGAGCAGTTTGAGCGGTTGAACAAAGCTTAGGATTACCAGATTCACAGATGGCAAGCCCGATCCATCGCCGCGATCGATCAGCCAGTGATTCTTGGTATCGAAGTCCGTCATGTTTCGCACGCTGGCCCACGTGCAAAAGTCGTTACCGCAATGCCAGGCGCCGTAGATTTGCATTTGCGCCTGCGAGACGACAGACAAAAGGAGCACCGCCATCACACCCACGAATGCCGAACGTTTCTGCATACTACCTCCTGTTTTCCGCCGATTTTCGTGCGCGGCGGGAGGTACAAACCTCGGACTACCGTGTTATACCCGCCATTAAAACGCGTCAATACAGGGAATACTGCAGGCGAGAGCTGCTAGTGAATGAGTGGGTCGGGTCTCGTCTAGAATCACAAAGAGTTATGCCTAGTAAGTTGCGTTCACCCTCGACGAGACATCAATCAGTTATATGCTTTCAGACACGATCATTCTGAAGAAAATTCAGCGCCAGCCGAAGCAGTCGGCCGGCTACAAGCAATTGGTGCGCGAATTAGGGCTGCATGGGGACGCACGCAAAGAACTCTCCGGCAAATTAGAAAAACTGATCTCCGCTGGAGAGTTGGTAAAAGTTGATTCCGATCGATATGCAATTCCGCGAGCTGCAACCGCTACTGGGAAAAACCTGATTGCCGGGAAACTTAGCCTACATCGTGATGGATTCGGCTTCGTCATTCCTGATCTTT
>QHZX01000549.1:0-872 GCA_003224835.1 Acidobacteriota bacterium
GACTGCAGTCGATTCGAGCGGTGCTGAAAGCGGGTATTCAAATTTGGCACAGGCCATAATTCCGTAAGAACGTCACTTAGAGAGGCAACCGTGTCCGGACCTCATAAATCACTGCGTCAGTTTGATTACGATATCTGCTGACCGCTCATTTGAAGACTTTCCGGGGGGCAAAGCCTTAATGCGCGACACCGGAAGCAGGATTTGTACCCGAGGCATGAACGTCAATTTCAACCAATTCGCTCACTCTCAGCACGAACGTACTCGGGTTTTTGATTCCCCACTTTACATACGGAATCGTGAAGTGAGTGTCGGCGGTCCAGTGATCAGGGAAAACATCTACGCGGACGGGCATCGTCAGTTCGTGGTTACTCCCGTGAATGGAAAAGATTCCGTGAACTTGAATGCTTGAGCTTCCCATAGACGCTACATTTCCCTCCACGCGGTCGGCACGAAAACTGATTACCGGATACCGATAACTCTCCAGAATTTCCTTATGCATTTTGCGATCGCGGATGTGATTGCCGCTTTGCCCGGAGGTGGCATCGACGACAAGACTGCCGATCACAGACTTACTGGCAACTTTGTATTCCACGTCTCCACTTCTTAATTGAAACGAGCCATGAACGGTGTGCAGAATGTCGCCTAAAGTAAAGGCAATTGTCGCTTTTGACGGGTCAAACTGGAGTCGTAATTCTTGAGACTGGGCTGTGGCCGCAGTACAACATAAGAACACCAGCAAGTTAGAGGCCAGCCGCCGCTATCGCGACAGATCCATCACAGAATTTTGCTGAGCCACGGCCACTTGTGGACGCGATACCGCCACGGCTACGTCCACGCTGGAGCGGTCCTGATCAGAAGCGTCCCCAGCCGAT
>QHZX01000549.1:914-1836 GCA_003224835.1 Acidobacteriota bacterium
CAGCCCGATGATTCGGCCAGGTCACGCTGAATGGTCGAACTAGCTCGCGAAGTCCCACGACCTTGAAATCTTTGTCGATCAAAACCAAGTCAAAGGAAAACAGCATTCCGATCGTATGTACCGCATTCGAGGGAACGATCCAGACTCCGCTGTCCGGAGCAAGGGACCTTCTTCCGAGCAGGCCAATTAACCGGCCCAGGATCGAGTCGGCGACTCTGACACGAAAGGCCAGGAAGGTCTCTCTCGATTTGTTATAGACGAAGACGTGCCTCTTCTTGTCCGACATGCACTGTCCTTCCAAGGTTGCTTAAATTGTTAACGAGGCGCTTTTTTTTTCATTCTGTAAACCAGCGTAAAGAACACCACTACCGCCAGTACGCCTGATATAACGCGAATCAGAGTTACGTTATCCATGTTTCACCCCTGTTTGAATTTGAACTTCCAAACACGTAAGAAGCCGCCGCCCTTACTGCAAAAAATGCTCCATATGTCTGATGATGGTGATAAATGCTGGGAACACCACCACGATGCCCATAGCCGGGAAAATAAAAAACACCAACGGGAACACTAGCTTCACTGTGGTCTTAGCGGCCAATTCTTCTGCCTTCTGACGTCGCTGGGTGCGCAAAGCATCAGAAAAAGTCCCCAGCGATTTCGAAATCGGAGTGCCAAACCGGTCCGTCTGGATCAACATCGCCACGAAAGAGCGAACGCTCTCGAGATCCACGCGATCCGAGAAGGACTTCCAAGCAGCAATTCGGGCTAATCCGGCGCGCTGTTCGAAGTTGACCTGGAGCAGTTCCTCGCTCAATGCGGGATGGCTAATGCGTAATTCCTGGCTTAAACGCACGATACTCTGATCAAGGCCGAGGCCAGCCTCGAGACAAATGGATAAAAAGTCAAGCCCATCTGGCAAGCTCAT
>QHZX01000549.1:1846-2334 GCA_003224835.1 Acidobacteriota bacterium
CACCACTAGACCCAAAAGAGCCGGTACTGCCAGCCGTGATCCTAAGAAAATGTCGGCGTGGGCAGGCTTCCGATAACCCGCAAGCATAAGACGGCGCACTAGCTTGGGGTCAGGTTCTGGCGAGAAAAGCCCTCTGACCAGAGTAAAGGGTTTGGCCAGATAATCAACGTTTAGCGCAGAGTGCCATGCCGGCGGTGCAGCATCGACGCGCATTGGCCGGGTGGCTTCATGCAGCAATGCCCCGGCCGTAGACGTGCGTGGCATCATCAGCAAGAAAACCACCACGAAGCCAATGAATAAGCAAATGCCTAAGATTATGAATGCCATGGCTAAACCTTTACGTTAATAATCTTTCTAATCACCAGTATTCCGATCGCCATAAACACAAGTCCGGAATACACGGCGGTGCGGCCGAGGTCGTCGGTGAAGAGGATTTTTTCGGTTTTCCAATTCACCATGCTGAGCAAGCCGAACATAATGAATGGCAT
>QHZX01000233.1 GCA_003224835.1 Acidobacteriota bacterium
TTGCTCGATGAGCAGAAAGCGTACCTCTGCTTCTGTACCGAGGAAGACCTGCAGAAAGAACGCGCCCGCGCCACCGCCGAGCACCGTCAGCCGATTTACTCCGGCAAATGCCGCGCCATCGACCCCGCCGAAGCGCAACGCCGGCGAGCTTCCTCTGAACCCTGCGCGATCCGCCTGCGCATTCCAGAGCGTCCCATTCGCTTCCATGACATCGTTCACGGTGCTGTCGAATTTTCCAATGAAGTTGTGAGCGACCCTATCATTCTGCGTTCTTCGGGAATGCCGGTGTACAACTATGTCGTCGTCATCGATGACGCGCTGATGAAGATCTCCCACGTAATTCGCGGCGATGACCATCTTTCGAATACGCCCAAGCAGGTTGCGCTCTACGAAGCTTTGGGATGGCCGGTGCCGGAGTTTGCGCACCTTTCAACTATCCTTGGCGCTGATCGCGAGCGCCTTTCCAAACGCCACGGCGCAACTTCAATTGCCAATTTCCGTGACATGGGGGTTCTGCCCGAAGCGCTGGACAATTATCTGGCTCTGCTGGGATGGGCTCCGACCGGCGGTACACGCGAGATTTTTTCAATGCCCGAGCTGGTCAAAGAATTTTCTCTCCAGCGGGTCACGCCATCGCCCGCAGTCTTTGATATGGAGAAGCTGTACTGGCTGAACCGGCATTACATAAAAGAGAGTCCGCCGCAGCGGATCCAGAAATTGACCTTGCCTTATTTTTTGCCATTACTCGGCGGGCCTTTATCTCAACCTCAGCAGGAAACGGAGAAGTCCGATTCCTCTGAATCTCCCGATGTGTACAAGTGGTTCGCAAGCGTGATACAACTGCTCGCGCCTTCGGTAGACCGCCTCGATCAGCTTCCTGAAAAAGCATCGCTGATCTTCAACTACGATGCTAAGGCCGCGCTCGCATCTCCCGACAATGCCGAAGTTCTCGGCTGGCAAAATACTGACGCCGTGCTCGCTCGGTTCACCTTCAAAATTCTCGAAGATGAATTGGCGCGCGAAGGAAAGCTCACTCCCGAGCAGTTCAAGAAAATTGTCAATGAAGTGAAAGCCGAGAGCGGCGCCAAAGGCAAAGAACTCTTCCACCCGATCCGGATCGTCGTTACCGGCTCACACTCCGGCCCTGAGTTCGACAAACTGAAAGCCAGAGCGAAATGAGCACAGAAGCTTGGCCTTCTTCTAGCCTCAACATGGGACTTAATACTCGCCTTTGCGTACTCTGCGCTTTGCTCTGCGTCCTCTGCGGTTAAAAGCTCTTAAGCGCGGAGATGCCGACAAACCTTAGCCCAAAGGCTGTGCCAACGCGGCCCTCAGCTCGGGATACCGAAACTGAAATCCACCTTCGGTCATTTTTTTCGGCAGCACCCTCGCACTCGCCAATAAACCTTCCTTCGCAAACTCTCCGAATGCGAGCCTCGTCGCAAACTCCGGTACCGCAAAAATTGCCGGACGCTTCAGGGTACCCGCCAGAATCTTCGTGAACTCCGCATTGGTGACCGGATTAGGCGAAACAATGTTTACAGGTCCACCAGCGAAAGGGTCGAGCGCTGAACCCGCGATATTCTCTCCGGAACGCAGAAGGTGCACTACCGCAGACACCGCATCATCAATATGTATCCAGCTCATCCACTGCTTCCCGCTTCCAATTTTTCCACCTAGACCCAGCCGAAATGGCAACAGCATTTGTTTGAGCGCGCCGCCGTGTCGGCTCAGCACGATCCCGAAGCGCAGGTTCGCGACACGAATTTCCGTGCCTCTGACGAGCGCTGCCGCCTCCCATTCGCGACATACCTCGGGCAAGAATCCTGAGCCTGGCGAACTCTCTTCGTCCAAAATTTCATCCCCGCGATTGCCGTAATACCCAATTGCCGATGCGCAGATAAATATGCTCGGCGGCTTGTCAGCTCGCGCCACCGCCGATGACAAATTCCCCGTGCTCACCACCCGACTATCACGAATCCGCCGCTTCTTTTCCGCCGTCCACCGTCCCGCCACGCTCTCCCCAGAAAGATGAATTACCACATCGAATCCCGAAACAAGATCCGGAGGCACTTCAGTCATGGGTTCCCATTGCAACTCGTTTGCTGCCCTCGCTGGACCGCGCACCAGCCGCACAACTTCATGTCCGTGAGACTGGATCGTCGGCACCAGCGCCGACCCAATCAATCCCGAAGCGCCGCTGATGAGAATTCGCGCCATAAACAAATGATTCTAATCGGCCCGATCCAGCACTAATACAAACGGCGAGGGCTACCTCTGTGGATTTGGTCTGTGTAACTCTGTGCGCTCTGTGGTCGGCTTTTCAGAATCCCTCACCACAGAGAACACTGCGGCTCACAGAGAACAGCCGCCGAGGGCCCGGCGATTTCGCGTTGTGCAGCAGTGGGCGTCCTCGCTGTTCCGAAGGTAAGCTCAAGAGTAGACGGCTGTGCCGAACCTGCAGCGGCCACGCTCGTTATAATCAGAAACAAGGAATCGGCCACCGGACGCTGTTTCGCGGAAGGCGTCGAGGCACGCAGGCCTGATCCCGCACGCGGTACTCACGAAATGACCACCCTGCGCGAACAAATCGCGACCAACGTGCTCACGGTCACCAAATTCCGCGAGCTGTTGCGCGACATGCGCGAGAATCGTCCCAATGACGATCTGGAACTGATCCGCAAAGCTTACGAGTTTTCCCAACGCTACCATTCCGGCCAGCAGCGCGCCTCCGGTGAACCGTACCTGGTCCACCCCCTCGAAGTCGCTCTAGTCCTGGCCGAGATGAAGATGGACGCCGTCTCCGTCGCCGCCGGCCTGCTGCACGATTCCGTCGAAGACACTTCGATCACCATCGTCGACATACGAAAAGAATTTGGTGAACAGGTGGCGCACATCGTTGAAGGTGTCACCAAAATCAGCCAAATTGATTTCTCCTCGCAGGAGGAGCAGCAGGCAGAAAATCTCCGCAAGATGATGCTTGCCATGGTCGATGACATTCGCGTCGTGCTCATCAAACTTGCCGACCGGCTGCACAACATGCGCACCCTCGAGCACCTTCCGCCCGACCGCCAACAAAAAATCGCGCGCGAAACCCTCGACATCTATGGCCCCATCGCCCACCGCCTCGGCATGGGCAAAATCCGCGGAGAATTAGAAGACCTGGGCTTCCGTTATCTCGATCCCATCGGCTACCAGCAAGTTCACGATGCCGTCGAAGCGCGCCGGAAAAAAGGCGAGCACTTCCTCGCCGCCATCGAGCGTGAACTCAGTGACAAGCTCCGCGAGGCTGGCATCACTGCGAAAGTCGAAAGCCGCATTAAGCGGCTCTTCAGTATTCACAAGAAGCTGATCAAGCAGCGCATCTCAGTTGACCAGGTGTATGACCTCTACGCCATGCGCGTCATCACGCGCTCCGTCCAGGATTGTTATGGTGTGCTCGGTATCGTCCACAACATGTGGCGGCCGGTTCCGGGTCGAATCAAAGATTTCATCGCCATGCCGCGGCCGAACCTGTATCAATCCCTGCATACCTCTGTGATCACTGAAGAAGGCACTAGCTTCGAAATTCAGATTCGCACCGAAGAAATGCACCGCATGGCCGAAGAAGGCATCGCGGCGCACTGGAAATATAAAGATGGCCCGGTCTCACTGAAAGACGAAGAACGCCTCGCCTGGTTACGCCAGGTAGTCGAGTGGCAGCGCGACGTTTCCGATCCTAACGAATTTCTTTCGACGCTAAAAATCGATCTTTACCCGGAAGAGGTTTACACCTTCACGCCTAAGGGCAAAGTTGTGGTTCTGCCCCGCGAGTCCACACCCATCGATTTCGCTTACACCATTCACACCGAAGTCGGACACACCTGCGTAGGCGCCAAAGTCAACGGACGCATGGTGCCCCTGCGTCACAAACTGCACAGTGGCGACATTGTCGAAATCATCACTCAGCCTGCGCACAAGCCCAGCCGCGATTGGTTGAGCGTGGTGCGATCATCGCGCGCGCGAAACAAAATTAAACATTGGTTGAATGTCCACCAGCGCGAACGAGCGATCGAAATCGGCAAAAAGCTGATCGACAAGGAAGCCCGCAAATACCGCATTTCGCTGAAAGACATCAAAGACGCGGACTTCCAGCGCATCGCCTCCGATTACGGCCTTGGACAGCCTGACGATTTGATGGCCGCCATCGGATACGGAAAATATTCCGCGCGTCAGGTCCTGGGAAAACTCACACCTGCAGGCGAACCCACCGCCGCTCCCGCCGAAGAAGATACCGGCATTGGCAGCGTAGTGCGCCGCGTTTTCGGCGGCGACCACAGCAGCGCCATCCGCGTAAAAGGTCAGGGCGACCTGTTGGTTTATCGCGCTCGCTGTTGCAATCCCATCCGTGGAGAGTCGGTCGTCGGCTACGTCACTCGCGGCAAAGGCGTCGCCGTGCATTCGGTGAACTGCCCCAACGTTCTCAACCTGATGTATGAACCCGAGCGGCGAATCGAAGTTGAATGGGGCAAAGAAGAAGGCGCGCCAGTCTCATTCCCGGTTAAACTCACAGTGTTTTGCGACGACCGCTTCGGCATGTTAAAGCAGATCACTGCGGTCATCAGCGATTTCAAAACTAATATCCGCAGCATCGGCGCTCGCACCGAGAACGGCCAAGCCAACGTCGACATCGTCATGGAAATCGAAGATCTGAAGCATCTGGAAAACATCATCCAAGGCGTGCGAAAAATTCCCGGCGTGCATGATGTGCAAAGATTGCAGAGAGTGTGAAGCGGAATTGCAGATTGTAGATTTAAGATTGCAGATTTGAACGGCTACGAAATCTGCAATCTAAAATCTTAAATCTGAAATCCCAAATCTCAGATCGGAATCACAATGCGCTCAGTTATTACAACTCCGAATGCACCTAAAGCCATCGGCCCATACTCCCAGGCAATCCGTGCTAGAGGCCTGGTGTTTGTTTCTGGCCAAGTCGCCATTGATCCGGCGACACAACAAGTCATCGAGGGCGACGTCGCCGCCCAAACTGAACGCGTGATAAAGAATATCTCGGCCATCTTGTCGTCAGCTGAGAGCAGCCTCGGCCAGGTCGTCCGCACCACTGTGTTCCTGAAAAACATGACCGACTTTGCGGCCATGAACGAAGTNNNNTACTGGTGGAGATAGATGTAATTGCGCTTACCTCAGTGGACGAGGGCGGCGATTTTTATAAATAGGAGCGAAAACTTGTTAAGGAAATTCCTTGTCCCAGCACTGACGGTTTTTACCGCAACACTCGGTATTGCGCAGACTGCACCGAAAAAGAAGCCAGCCAGGATCGTGAATACCCGCCCTACCCGCCCGAACACGAAGGTGCCTTCCAAAGTTACTGGAGACGGCGTCAAGACTGAGTCAGGCCTGCAGTACTGGGACTTCAAGGTCGGCAGCGGCGAAGTTGCAAAGGAAGGCGATCGCGTTCGCGT
>QHZX01000341.1 GCA_003224835.1 Acidobacteriota bacterium
TAAGCGAAAGTTTCTTGAAAGAACCAAAAACATCGAAAGATTGGGACCTGTGGGTGGCAGTCGGATACGCAACACGCTGCACTCGACAGCTGGATGCAACGAAATAAACCAGCGACGAACTGATTCAAGCGTTTATTGAAAGTAGTTTGCCTGAGAGGAAGATAGGGGACGGGCCGTCTGGCCCGTCCCGTCCTGAATTACTGTTCTAAGGCTGGCTCGCGGAGCATAGCCAGGGTTGCCGCGGCCTTATGGCGCGAAATTACGTCCAGCCGCACCCGTTGCAGGCCCTGCTGGTCGAAACGAAGTACTCGAGCGGCGTTGTAAGAAAGGTCTACGATCCGGCCGTCGACGTACGGGCCGCGGTCGTTAATCCGCACGATAACTGAGCGATGGTTTCGCAGGTTGGTTACCCTCACCATCGTTCCCAAGGGTAGGGTTAAGTGGGCAGCCGTCATATCGTACATATTGAACGGTTCGCCGCTGGCTGTAGGCTTACCCTCGAAGTAGTCGCCATACCAGGAGGCTGTTCCGACCTGGAAAGGGCTTCTGCTGGTTTGGACAAAACTTACATGTGGGGACGCTAGTTTAGGACTTGCCGTCTGGTTGCTGGCTGCGCTTGAGCTAATCGGCCCATGAGCCGCTCCCAAGCCGACGAGTAACGCGACCGTAAGACCCTGAGCTATTCGTCCTCGCATCAATTTCCTCCCTTGCAAAGTCGAGCATCGCCAAAGTCGATCCACCGGGGTACACGTTCGTTCAGTCTCAAAAATGCTACGGGGTCAGGGGTAGCGTGTCAATTAGGAAGCATGTGTATAAGTACCTTAGGACAGTTAGAGATAAGTGAAGTAACCTCCCCATCGTACTCAGCTATTCTGGGCTATGTTGATGATTCATTAGCGGCATACATGTTAACGTTATAGTAAATAGCCCTTCCGTCTTGCGCCAGTGCAATATTTTCGTAATAATATTTTCAACAACTTACGAGGAAATCCAAGATAAACCTTTAGCTTCATCAACTTGCAGGAGATTCATCACTTTCTGGTTTCCCCGAGGTAGTCGATTTTGCGTGAAACGAAATTCTAGATACAGTCCCCACATGCCCGAAGCCCCACCCATTGTTCTGACCATCGCTGGTTTCGACCCTTCATCCGGCGCCGGTGTTACGGCGGACATTAAGACTATTGCCGCTCATGGGTGTTATGGAGTTTCAGCAATTACGGCGTTGACGGTGCAGTCCACAGGCGGTGTGCTACGAGTGGTTCCGGCCGACGTCCAAGTGCTCGCAGATACCTTCGACGAGTTACTGAGGGATGTGAAGGTCTCTGCGGTACATATCGGAATGCTGGGGAACGGCGAGGTGGCGTCCAGGGTCGCCGATTTGCTTGAGGGCGCCCGGTTAAAAAACGTGGTTTTGGATACTGTTATGAGGTCGTCTTCCGGAGCAGCCTTGCTGGATGAGCAGGGCGTGCAGGTGATTAAACAGCGGCTTTTTCCGTTAGCCGACCTCATTACGCCCAATACCGATGAGGCGGCAGCTCTGACCGGGCTGGAAGTCAGAAGCCAGCTGCAAATGGAACTGGCCGTCGTACGGCTGCATGAAATGGGAGCCAAAGCCGTAGTCATCACCGGCGGACACCTGGACCAACCTATTGACGTTCTCAGCGTGGCCAGCGGAACAGTGCAAATCTATAGCGCAGAACGAGTGAACTCCCCGAATACCCACGGTACGGGTTGCGCCTTCTCGGCTGCCATCGCCTGCCAACTGGCTCTAGGGCAGTCACTGACCACCGCAGTCGACGAAGCAAAGGCATACGTGCTAGCTGCGATCAGGAATAGTTACGGCATCGGGCGTGGGCCGGGGCCGGTCAATCATATGCACGCGCGAGACGGGCGTTCGCTGAGAAAGGAATAGGGAAGAGCGAAGGAAGAAGCTTACTTTTGCGCCTTCCGGCCCCTTAGAAGAATGCCGGCAAGGAATGACGCGCAAGATACCATCAGCCACTGGATGCGCCAGAGTTGGACAGCTTCAAAGTCCGCCGTGTCGTGAACGCTGACAAAGCCCATGGCGAGCGCCACAATCAGGAAGGCAATTCCCAAAAGAAACGCGCACAAAGTCGGGAGGGGAAGTCCGAACCAGTCCTTAACGCTACTGAACTCGAGCGCTCGCAGAAATGCGAAATGTCTGGTCCAACTGCGGGAGGGAACGTGGTCAGTACGATGACGGCCGCTGCCGCAGATATGACAAAAGGTAGCGCCGACCATGAACTCGGTTCCGCAACGCCTACAAGACTCGGCTAAGTTTGTCGCAGTGGGGGGCTGAGACAGGGGAGGGCGCCAAAACTCCTGATGGGCGTCGCGGACCGCGTCACTCATAAATACTTCCTGAGGTCTGCTAAATCGCACGTTCTATTCCAAAGCAGCCGCTGCGAAACTCCAATTGCTAGTAGAAGTTAGGCTTCGCCCAACGCTCAACCCGAGCATGAAGTCGAGCAAGAATTACTCTGACAGTGCAAAGTTTCTAAAGACTGCTCGGAGATTTGGCTCCCGTGTGGTACCAATCGGGCGCGCAACGTCGCTATTTCTCGGATAAACTTGCAGGTAAGTTGCCAGCTTGGGTTAGACGGGTTTTCCTTGTCCCTTCGCATCGTATTTCGTGCTCTGCTTGCCATCCTGATGGCTGCCGGTTCTGCTCTTGGGCAGAGAACTGAAGCTGAAGCATCGTCCACAACGCCGGCTCATTTCACAACAAAGCCCGCGGCGGCCCAAGTCACATTTAGATCCAAGGAACCCCTGAGCGGGCAAGCGTTCATTCATTTTTATGACATGGAATATGACCGCTCGATTCAGGAGTTCACCCTGCAGTATCAGCGGCATCCGGACGATCCCGACTCCATCAACCACTTGCTGAATGCTGTGCTGTTCCACGAACTGTACCGCGTCGGAGCGCTCAGCGCAGGGGAATACGCAAACGATAATTTCATCAATGCTGCGCATGAGCCTGTAGATCCTAAGACATCTCAGCAGATCAAATCCCTGGTCCAGAAGGCGCTGGCGATTGAGAACCGGCGACTGGAAGCGAACTCGAAGGACGTCGCCGCACTGTATGCTCGCGGCGTCACCAAGGCTGAGTTCGCGACTTACACCGCCTTGATTGAGCGTGCATGGCTTTCGGCGCTGCGGAATGCGGTGGCCGCCAGGCACGATCATGAAAAGGTGCTTGAACTCGATCCCGCTAATGTGGATGCCAAGCTGATTGTTGGCGCGCACAATTATGTGGTTGGAAACCTTCCTTGGGCTGTAAAAACTGCTTCGAGCGTGGTTGGTCTCGGCGGCAACAAGGAGAAAGGATTGGAATATCTGCGTCAGGCCGCGGATGCGAATGGCGAAACCAGTGTTGATGCGAAAGTTGTCCTGATCGTGTTTTTGCGCCGCGAACGCCGTTTAGATGAGGCGCTGCAAATTTTAAGGTCCTTGGAACCGCAATACCCGCATAATGTGCTCTTTGCCATAGAAGAGGGGAATCTGCTGAATGCGAAAGGGCATGGCTCGGAAGCTGCCGCGGTATATCGGAAAGTTTGGCAGGACGGTCGTAACGGCCGCTATGCAGGCCTGCACTACGAAATTGCAGCTACTGCTTTAGGGGACCTGCTTCGTAGCCAGAAGAATTATTCGGGGGCGGCAGCAGCTTATGAACAGGTCAGTGAGATTCAAAAACCTGATCCGGCGATCCAGCAGAAGGCTGCACTGGGGGCCGGCGAGATGTATGATCTGCTGCAAAAGCGCGATCTGGCGCTGAAGAAGTATGCTGCAGCGGTCGAAGTTAATGCCCGCTCACCCCAGGCAGACGTCGCTCGCAAACGTATCAAGGAGCCTTATAAGGGCTCGTGATCTCTGTCACTGGCAATGGATTTTTGGAACAACGCCGCTAAATGATGCGTATCTTAATCTGCGAGGTGAACTATGTACTGTAATTACTGCGGCAAATGCATACAGGATGATGCCAATGTGTGCGCCTATTGCGGCACGCGGGTAGGCGGGGTCATAGCGCGCAAGCGCCTGGTGCGCTCTCGTGAAGGGCGCAAGGTCGCCGGCGTCTGCCTTGGAATGGCTGAATACTTTGACTTGGATGTGACGCTCGTGCGCCTGGTGTGGCTCATCACCGCCTTGGTGACTGGTGGCATTGGCTTTGTGGCCTATGTTGTTGCGTGGATTGTAGTCCCCGAAGAGCCGTACAAGCTGGCGGCAAACGTGCCAACGGGACAAGTGGTCACGAACTCCTAGGACAAGTTATGCGGGAGCGGAGTTCGCGGTTCGTAAAGAATTTCTTCGGTGCCTTAGGGCGTTGTTTTATCGACGAGCCTATATCTGATCTTGCAAGTGCTCTCGACGAAGGCATTGGTGGGATTTTAGGCCTGTTGATTATGGTTGCCGCTTGCGCGTTTATCGCCTGTCTTTTCTATGGATTTTTCCAAGTCGGTTATGAACTCATGTTTGATCCGAACGCCACCGATGTTGCTTCGCGATTGGCAAGCATTTCAATAAGTCCCGGCAAGTGGAGCTAGCTGGTGTGAGACTGCACGGGCGAGGCGCCCGTGCCTCCACAAGATATGTAGATCTGATGTTTCTCCTGTGGAAACCGCGAACAATATAATCGCAAAATGCAGAAGATCGTCAGCGATGATGCCGATATTTTCTACGATGTAGCTGGCGCAGGGGCGCCGGTGATCCTGCTGCACCCATTTCCAGTGCACCACGAATTCTGGCTGCCGGTCGCAGAATACTTATCTTCCCGATACCAGCTCATCATGCCTGACTTGCGCGGGCACGGCATCTCTGGGCTCGGCAATGGTGCTGCGACAATGCAGAAGCACGCATCCGATGTCGCCCGTGTGATGACAGATGCAGGGATCGATCGTGCGCCGCTGATCGGAGTGTCAATCGGTGGATATACGATTTTCGAATTCTGGCGGCGATTCCGTGATCGCGTAAGCGCGCTGGTTCTGTGCAACACCAAAGCTCAGGCAGACGGAGCTGACGCTCGGAATACGCGTCTGAAAGCTGCGAATGACGTTCTGAAAGAGGGAACGGAACCTTTTTTCGAAAGCATGCTGCAAAAGGCCTTGGCAGAAACCACGCGGCACACGCGCCCTGACCTGGTAGAAGGGGCGCTTCGCATGATGCGCAAGATGTCCGCTGAGGACGTCGCGGAAGTGCAGCGCGGCATGGCAGAGCGTCCGGATTCAGTGCCCACGCTGAAGACTATCAATGCGCCTGTGCTCATTATTACTGGCGACGAAGACAATATGACCGGTGTTCCGGAAGCCGAGCTGATGAAGCAAAATATCTCTGGCAGCCAGATGAAGGTAATTGCCAAAGCTGGGCACTACTCGCCATGGGAGCAGCCGAACGAAGCGGGAAAGTTATTGAGGCAATTTCTGGATTCAATAGCCCGCAACTGACCTCTTCGAATCAATGCTTCCAAGACGTTCGTCTCGAACGCAAAACGCCGCGCAGACGTGTCCGTTCGGCACCATACCAACCTGGATCGGTTCCGCTATATTAAAGAACCAATGACTGCGAAAAAATCAGTAGTGATTCGCCCGGCGACAAATTTCGGTGGATCGATGAGCTTGCCGGGAGATAAATCTATTTCACACCGCTATGCGATGTTGGGCGCGATTGCGGATGGACTCACCAAACTGGAAAATTTTTCGACCGGCGCGGACTGCGCCAGCACTCTCGAATGCCTGAAAACACTCGGGGTAAAGTGGGAACGGATCGGGGATGCTGTCGCAATTTACGGACACGGGGGAAAGCTGAAGAAACCCGCCGGCGTTCTCGATTGCGGGAATTCTGGATCAACAATCCGCATGTTGAGCGGCATTCTCGCCGGGCAAAATTTCACCAGTGAGTTGACAGGGGACGATTCGCTGCTCCGCCGCCCGATGGCCAGGGTTATCAAGCCGCTCGAAATGATGGGCGCAAAGATCAGTTCGACAAAAGACGGCCGGCCTCCCCTCAAAATTACCGGAGGACGCCTAAAGGCAATTGATTACAAGCTGCCGGTGGCCAGTGCGCAAGTGAAAACGTCATTGTTGTTTGCTGGACTGTATGCCAAGGGGACAACTCGCCTGGCGGAACCGATTCAGACTCGCGACCATGGCGAGCACGCGCTCGAAGCTTTCGGTGCACATCTCGAGCGTCGTATGAAAGAAGTGAGCATTGCCGGCGACCAAAAATTGAAGGCGATCGACGCGACTGTACCCGGTGATTTTTCAAGCGCGGCTTTTTTCCTGTGCGCCGCGGCATTATTTCCTGATTCACAACTCACAATCTCGGGACTGCTGCTGAATCCCACGCGCACGCGTCTGCTGGATTTTCTGATCGGGCTTGGCGCAAGAATCACTCCGACCGATCTTCGGGAGCAACATGGTGAACTGGTCGGTATGGTCCAAATTCACGGCGGCGATCTAAAGGGTGCGCGCGTGGTTGGAGAAGATACGGCCGCGCTCATCGATGAAATTCCCGTGCTTGCCGCGATCGCACCATACACAGACGAGGGAATCGAAATCCGAGATGCGCGCGAGCTGCGAGTGAAAGAGTCGGATCGGATCGCGAGCGTCACAACCAATCTGCGAAAGATGGGCGCCAAAGTGGAAGAGCTCGAAGACGGCTTGCGGATCCCGGGTAGACAGAAGCTGCATGGCGCACCGCTCGATTCTTTCGGCGATCACAGAATTGCGATGGCGTTTGCCGTCGCAGCTTTGCGCGCCGGAGGGGAGACTGAAATCAGGGGAGCCGATGCCGCCGTCATTTCCTATCCAGAGTTTTTCAATGCGCTCGAGGGATTGGTGCAGAGATAGGCATCGGCCTCCTATACCCACGCTTCCAAAACAATCGGACACCAGCGGGCTTGGTGACTAATAAAGAAAGGGTGCCCACTTCTCGCGAACGGCGCGAGAAATAGGCCCTGATTTTACCCGTAGATAGCGGGCTGTGCGTTACTTAATTTGTTCAGTTTTACCGTCGTACTTCACGAAGCCGTTTTTGTGGTTTTCCTGTTCGACGTCCTGGTTCGTGATGATGCGCGCGGCACGTCGTCCGGTTCGTGCTGAAGCCGAGGCTTCAACTGCGCTCGAAGTTTCTTCTTCGGAGGCGTAATAGATCCATGTCCGAGGCGCGGCTTCGGCGGCCTCATGCTCTTCTTCCCGCTCTCTTCGTCCCATATAGTGCGTTGCAACAGGTACTGAAAGCTGTACCGCGGGCGAGGAAATCAACGGCGTTGTGCCTCCGGCATACCACACTGGCTGGGTGTAGGTCCCGCCGACATTTCCCGTGACATTGGAAAGCGTGGCGTTGGTGGCGCCCGCAGTCAAGCCGTATGTGGCGTTGCTGGCGCCGGCGGGAGCAGCCGAGACAGTCTGAAGCGAAACCTCGGGTGTGGTGAGACGCGGAATGTAAGGAGCGCCGCACCCGTCATATCCGGTCACGGTGGGAACGACTTGGCCTACGGCTAAAGATGACAAAAAAGCGGCACACAAAACGATCAGACCACGCATACTACCTCCTGGGGCAAAACTACGATTGTCGTAGCAGGTAAGATGCCAGTCGTCGTCGCTAGTAGTTTAAAGTCAGAGATTTACCTGGGTTTTTCCGAGTATTGGCCGGGGGATTTCGGCTTGCGAGCGGGTTCCTGTGGAGCGACAGTGCAAAGGGTTGCGCAAAAGCCGCACCAGTATTGCGATTCCGGGGAATCTACGTATTTGGAAATCAACTGCCTATATACCGCGCGTACAGGCTGCGCGCGAGGGCTGTGTCGGTGGTCCCTTTGATGATTGCCCGGCCGTCAGGAAACAAGGTCATTTCGTAAGGTTCTTTCAAAAATTTCAGGATGAAGTCGGTGTGGCGAACGCTGCCGTGGGGCTGAAGGCGTTTGCCCAATTCGCTTAGATCAACTGCCCGATGATGCTCATGAATCTGCACCGAATTTCGTCCGCAAAGAGTGATATGCGGGCGACCGGCTCCTGCAAGATGCACAAACTGTTTTTGCGAGCAGGTACGGCATCCGGCGCGGGGTTTATCGGCTGCGATCTCTGCTCGCTGGTTTAACCACAAATCGTGCGAGAGCAGAGTGGTGCGCAGTTGTTCGCGTGCGCCGGTCAGCAGCTTCAGAGCTTCGGTCGTCGCGATCGAAGCAGCCATATTCACCGCGGAATTCAGGATTCCGGAAGTGTCGCAGGTCTCCACCATTCCGGAGGGTGCGTCCGGGAAGAGACATGAGAGGCAAGCCGTTTCGCTGGGCACGATATTCATCGTCAGCGCGTAACTTCCCACAGCCGCTGTGTAAATCCAAGGGACGGAATTCTTCACGGCGTAGTCATTGATCAGATACCGGGTCTCAAAATTGTCGGTGCCGTCCAGAACCAGGTGTACTCCGCCGAGTAATTGATCCGCGTTTTCGGGGGTTAGATCAGTGACATGGGGTTCAGCTACGATCTGAGAATTGAATTGCGCAATTTTTCGGCAGGCGGCAATCGCCTTGGGTATTGATTCGGCGGCATCCGTCTCGTCGAAAAGCACCTGCCGCTGTAGATTGCTGGGCTCAACGTAATCCCTGTCAATGATGCGGAGGCTGCCAACCCCGGCCCGGGCGAGCAGTGAAGCCAACACCGAACCAGTCGCTCCGCAGCCGACGATCGCCACCCGGGACTCCAGGAGCCGCTGCTGCCCCTCAGCGCCGATGCCTGCAAACAGCACCTGACGCGAGTATCTTTCTTCCAGTCCGGGTTTCATTCCAAAGACCATTCCACAGCCGCAATGCGCCTCAATCGTCTGCGAACCATCGCGTCTACCCTAGTTTCGACGCATCACATTTATTATAAGTGGCGAGGGCACGAGAGTTGCGCGAATCGCGTACCCGCGCGCATTGGGCCGTTCAGTTTTCCAAAGCACAACGCAGGAGCGTTTTTGCCAAACCGGGCTTTGAGCCGTGTATTCGCGGTGGTTGCAATCGCCTCATTGCTCGCGATGGGGAAACTGTGGGCACGATCTCAGGAGGGCGTGCCCGGAGCCCAAGGTCCCACTCGGCAAAAGCAATCTCCATTGCAACGAGAATCATCTTGCGTTGGCTCCAGCGTTCAGAAAATCACTTTCCCAGGGGTCAATGAAACCGACCAGCAGATGCTGCGCAGCATGATTCCCACCCAGGAAGGCAAGCCACTCGGGCGTGAGCAACTGCAGGAGAGCCTGCGCATTCTGTTTGCGACCGGACGATTCAGTGAACTCAGCGCAGAATGCGAGCCTGCCGCCAACGGCGAAGTAACGCTGTCATTCGCCAACGCGGCCAACTACTTCATAGGACTGGTCAGAGTCGAGGGCGGTCCCGGTCATCCGACCGAATCGCAGATTGTGAACGCATCGAAACTGCAACTCGGCGAGCCATTCAGCG
This sequence comes from Acidobacteriota bacterium, assembly GCA_003224835.1. Taxonomy (GTDB): domain Bacteria; phylum Acidobacteriota; class Terriglobia; order Terriglobales; family Acidobacteriaceae; genus Gp1-AA145. The sequence continues at coordinate 9,449 of QHZX01000341.1, forward strand.
CGGAGAAGATCAAACGCGCGTTAGAGAACATCAAGCGGTTGTTGGCCGAAAACGAATATTACCGCGCGGTGGTTACGTACTCGCAACGAAAGATTCCTGAGACTCAGCAGGTAGAAATCACATTTCGCATTCATTCCGGCGACGCCGCAAGAGTTGGGACCATCACGGTGCAGCGCGGCGGGCTTTATTCCGTTGGGCAACTCGAAGATATTGCGCATTTGCATCCTGGCGATATTGTGACCGCCCAGAAAGTTTCGGATGCAATTGAGCGCGTGCGCAAACATTTGCAAAAACGCGGCCGATGGCTGGCTCAGGTTGCGATTGCGAATAAGACATACAATCCGGCGCTCAATACCGTCGATTACGCGCTGGCCATCGAGGTTGGACCGCGGGTAGAGATCCGGGTTGAAGGATTTTTCGTCAGCAAAGGAATACTCAAAAGAAATGTTCCCGTTTACGAAGAACATGCCCTTGACGATGACTTGCTGAACGAAGGCCGCCGCAACCTGCTCAGCTATATGGAAACTCGGGGCTACTCTGATGCGGTGGTCACTCTAAGGCGGGAGGCGGACCCGCAAGCCGAGATCATGCGCGTTATTTACCAGATCGATCCGGGTCAGCGCCACAAATTGGTGAAGGTGGAAGTCACGGGCAACAAGTACTTCCGGGTTGAAGACTTGCGGCCACTGCTGCGGGTGCAAGCCGCCAGCCTCGCGTTGCCTCATGGCACGTTCAGTCAGGCGCTGCTGCGAAGCGGAGTTCGCGACGTAGAAAACATGTACCGGGCGAACGGCTTCGCCCAGGTAAAGGTTGAAATACAGGTGCAAGACAATTATCGAAACGCTAAAAACCATCTGGCGGTTACGGTCCACATTGAGGAAGGTCCCCAGACCCGAGTGGGTGATTTCCAGATTATCGGCAGCACGCAACTCAACGATCCCGTTTTTCAAAATCTCTATACCGGCCCCGGACAGCCTTTTTCAGATACTCGTATTGCCGACGACCGGGACATCATTCTGAACTACTACTTCGATAGCGGATTTCCAAACGCGATGTTCGAGGCGAGCGCTATTCCTGCGGCGGGCAATTCCATGAATGTGACTTATAACGTTCATGAGGGCGAGCGCTTCTATGTAAACCGAGTCCTGATTTCAGGAAGGGAACATACCCGTCCCTATGTTGTCGATCACGAACTGCAGACGTTGCCAGGGGACCCGCTGAGCCAGGGCGACCTGTTGCGAACCCAGCAGAAGCTATACGATTTGGGCATCTTCAGCCAGGTTGATACCGCAGTGCAGAATCCAGAGGGGGTGCAGACCCGCAAGAATGTGCTGGTGCAGGTTCAAGAGGCCAAGCGCTATACGTTCAATTACGGCGCTGGTTTTGAATTCCAGACTGGAGTGTCTACCGGTAGTAGCACGCAACCTCTTGGAAAAAACGGTGTCAGCCCGCTGGCATCGCTCGATGTGACTCGACTCAACTTCCGCGGACGTGACCACACCATTACGTTTGGATCGCGGGTTGGCAGTTTGCAACAGCGCGGCCTTATCAGTTACCAGGCGCCGCGTTGGTTTAACAATCCCAATTGGAAACTGAGCTTAACCGGTTTTTTTGATCACACACTCGACGTGTCCACCTTTACTTCTCAGCGATTGGAAGGGTCGGTACAAGCGGAGCAGGTTGTCAGCCGCAAGGTTGACAGCACCCCGGTAGGCGTGATGAATTATCGTTTCAATTATCGGCTGGTAAAGGCCACGAATGTGCGGGTCAGCCCGGAGCAGATTCCTCTCTTGTCGCTGCCGGTGCGTGTGGGCGAACCCGGCTTCAGCTATCTTCGCAACCATCGCGACAATGACCTCGAAACCACCCGCGGCAGTTACTACTCGATAGATGGCGGTGTGGCGGCGAGTTATTTCGGTTCGGAAGCCGATTTCAGCAGAGTGCTGGTACAGAACTCTACGTACCATCCATTCGGGAAAATCAATGGACGGCAATTCGTGTTCGCGCGTTCGACTCGAATCGGACTGGAAAACGCATTTGCAAATACGATTATTACCCAGCCGGGCCAGCCCACTCCCGCGAACTTCAGCCTGATTCCGCTTCCAGAACGTTTCTTTATGGGCGGCGGAAACTCTCACCGCGGCTTTGGGTTGAATCAGGCCGGGCCGCGAGATCCAGTTACTGGATTTCCGATCGGTGGTTCGGCACTATTTTTGAATAACTTAGAATTGCGTTTTCCACCGCCCACCCTGCCATTTGTTCATGACAACCTGAGCTTCGCCATTTTTCATGACATGGGAAACGTGTTCACCGATGGAAATCACATGCTGGACAGCTTGCTACGTTGGCATCAGAACAAAGCATTGTGCGGGCAGCGCCTCAATAGCCCGTTTCAAGCTGGTAGCGGCGCCGCCTTGTGCAATTACAACTACATCTCCCAGGCGATCGGACTCGGTGTACGCTACAAGACGCCTGTCGGACCGGTTCGATTTGATTTCGGATATAACCTGAATCCCACGGTATTTCCTAATTTTTGTATGAAGACGAAGAGCACGGCGGGCAAAATCCTGCACCCGACCTGCCCCGCGACATTGACGTACTTCGGAACAAAACAGGCCAGTCCGTTTAACGTTTACTTCAGTATCGGGCAGACTTTCTGATGCTAATTCGCTGCACAATTCTCGCGAGTTTATTGATGGGCTCAATCGCTGTGCGATCGAGTGAGGTGCTCGACCGCATGGTGGCTACGGTGAACGGTCACGTGATTCTGCAAAGCGACTGGGATGAGGAGCTGCGGTTCGAGTGCTTCATGTCTCGGCATCCGCTGGTTGATCTTTCCGCAGATGAAAGAAAGGCAGCGCTCAACCGATTGATTGATCAGGAGATCCTGCGCGAGCAGATGCGCCTGATGGATTCGAGTCCGGCGTCAGCAGAACAGATTCAGAAACAGATGGAGGCGCTTAAGACTGATCAGCGACAACATGCGGGAGAAGCGTGGGAAACCGTGCTCTCGCAGTATCACCTCACCGACAAGATCATCGAGAACCACGTTGCGGCGGAGCTGGAGCAATTCCAGTTAATGGATACTCGCTTTCGACCTTCGATCCAAGTCTCCGCAGCTGAAGTTGAGAAATACTACCGAGAGCGACTGGTTCCCAAACTTTCGGCTTCGGATGTTATCAGCCTGACGGAAGCTACGCCCAAGATCCGAGAAATACTCATGCAGGAAAAAATAAACCAGCTGCTGAACTCGTGGTTGGAGACGCTGCGCGCGCAAGCTCAGGTCCGAACTACCATAACGAGTTCCTCGAGCGATGCGGAGAGATCGCAAGGCGAGAGCCAATGAGCTGGTTGCGAATTCCGTGGAGCAAGCTGGGAAGGACGCTGCTGCTTTGCTTTCTTCTCG
>QHZX01000234.1 GCA_003224835.1 Acidobacteriota bacterium
CCACAAGCCCTCAGATGCGAATGTTACGACTTGCGGTAGTCAGCGGGCAAGACCTTCTACGTAGATTTTTGAAAAATTTGCAGGGTGATGCAAGTGCCTGCCCTGCATAGCTTTCCAGATGCTCTCTCTAGTCCATCTGGAAGCCATCTAGAATGATTCAGTGCTATTCACAGTTCGCGACTACCATCCTGACGATTTCGATACCATCTGGGCGATCGATCAATCCTGTTTTGATCCTGAGATTGCTTATAGCCGATGCGAGTTGAGGACGTATGTGCGTTACCCAAAGGCATTTACTTTGATCGCGGAGTCCGCCGAGATCAAAGCCCAATCAGCCACCGCACCTATGAATAATTCCTCAGCCGAGGATCGCCTTACAACCACAACTCCAACGTCCGCCTCTTCGGTCCTCGCCTTCATCGTCGCCGAAAGTAGTCGAGGAATGGGTCACATCATCACCATTGACGTTCGAGCTGCCGCTCGCCGCCATCACATCGGTTCTGCTTTGCTGGAGACAGCCGAGAACCGGTTGCGCACCGCCAAGTGCCGAGCTGTTCGCCTTGAAACCGCCGTTGATAACGCTTCGGCGCTCTCCTTCTACAAACGCCATGGATACGACGTCATCAAAGTAATTCCGCACTATTATTCCAACGGAGTCGATGCTCTCTTGCTAGAAAAGAATTTGCTCTCGTAGACTCCTGTAGCAAGCTCGTTTAAATGAAAATTGCCATCCAGGGTGAACCGGGGTCTTTCAGTCATGAGGCTGCCCGGCGCATGGTCAAGGGTTGCACCATTGTTCCGTGCGCTCGTTCGGTTGAGGTTTTCGATCTGCTCGGGTCCAGTAAGGTCCCGGTCGCGGTAATTCCAATTGAGAACTCGCTGGCGGGATCAGTGACTGAGCACCTTGATCTTCTTCTTGCCCGCGACGTTTTTATCCAGCGCGATTTTCATTTGCGGATTGTCCATAACCTGATTGCGCCGCGCGGAGTAAAACAATCAGACCTGCGTCGAGTCTTCTCGCATCCGGTTGCTCTCGATCAGTGCCGCGATTTCTTCCGTGGTAATCCGAAAATTCAGCCGAACCCTTTCTACGACACAGCAGGAGCCGTAAAACATGTGATCGAAACGAAAATGCCGGATGCCGCCGGCATTGCCAGCCGCCACGCCGCCTCGGTATATAAAGGACGCATCCTCGCCGCCGGCATTGAAGACGACAAACGTAATTTCACTCGCTTTGTTTTGCTTCGCCGCCAACGCCGCGTGCTCCCCGGCGCCAATAAAACTTCTATAGCTTTTGGGCTGAAAAATGTTCCCGGCGCGCTGCACCGGGCATTGCGCGTCTTCGCGGACCGCGACATCAGCTTGAGCAAGATCGAATCGCGTCCCATTCGCGGGCGCCCATGGGAGTACGTCTTCTACGTTGATTTCCTGCGTGGCGACGACAAGCTGGCTAAAGGAGCTTTGCTGCAGCTGAGAGCGGTCGCCGATATGGTTAAAGTGCTGGGGATTTATCGGGCGGCGTGAACTGTGGACGAGTTACGTCTTGCAGTATTAAGCAAAACTTGTCATTCCGAGCCTGCGAAGCTCATTTGAGAATGATCTTCGGACCCGAGGAACCTGCTTTTCGGTTGCGCAAAACCAATCATGTCTTCATCTCTGCGTTCTCGGCGATTTCTCAGCGAACTCTGCGGTTAAAGGCTTTGAATTGTCCGTGCTTCTAACAGAGAAGCGCAGCAGACTAAACGACCGATAATTCCTTCTGCAACTCTTCCAGCGAAACTCCCTTGGTTTCCGGATAAATAAACAGCACTACGAAAAATTGGACCAGCGTAATGGCTGCGAAGAACACGAACGGCAATGGCTTCGACCACCTCGCCAGCGCCGGGAATCCGAGCGAAATCAAGGCTGCACAAATCCAATGCGTGAAACTGCCCAGGCTCTGCCCTTTTGCTCGCACCCGATTCGGAAATACTTCGCTGATATAAACCCAAATCACCGCTCCTTGTGAAAATGCGAAGAAGGCAATGTAAGCGACCAGCAGCCAGATCAGCAGGTTCGTATGTGTGTTGGTGGAGAATACTGCGGCTACGCCGACCAGGCACAGGCAAGTCCCGATTGCTCCGATCAGCAAAAGTTTCTTGCGTCCGAATTTATCTATCACTGACATCGCAACCATGGTGAATACCAAATTCGTGAGTCCCACAAATATTGCCTGCAGGCTGCCTGAGAGTTTGCTGAATCCGGCGCTGGCAAAAATATCGTTTAAGTAATAAAGGATCGCGTTGATCCCGGCGAACTGGTTAAAGAACGCTATCGACACTGCGAGAAAAATAGGCAGCCGATGCTTGGCCGAAAACAGAGGTTCGTGGGCATGTCCATGCTCGGCGTCGATGGAGGAGCGAATGTCTTGCAGGTCCTGCTCGTAGTTGGCATCTCCGGTCATCTTTAGAACTTCGCGAGCTTCCTCGATGCGCTGTTTTTTGACCAGCCAGCGCGGACTTCGTGGAATGGTGAACAGCATCACAAAAAAGAAAGCGGCAGGAATTGCCGTGACACCCAGCTCCCATCGCCATTCTGCCGGGCCGAAATGCTGCAACCCGATCAGGTAATTTGATAGATACGCGACCAGAATTCCGAATACAACATTGAACTGGAAAAATCCTACGAGCCGTCCCCGCCAGCTTGCCGGCGCAAGTTCTGCAATGTACATCGGTCCAAGCACAGACGAGCCGCCGATTCCCAGACCGCCGATAAATCTGAAAAACACCAGCGCCGTCCAGCTCCACGCGCCAGCACAGCCGATCGCTGAAATCAGATAGAGCATCGCCATAATCCGCAAACTGTCTCGCCGTCCAAATCGATCTCCCGGAATGCCCGCCAGCAACGATCCCAGAACCGTCCCCCATAAGGCCGCTGATACGGTGAAGCCCTTCAAGAAAGGAGAAAGATGGTAGGTTGTAGTCAAGCCGCTGGTCGTTCCCGAGATCACCACCGTATCGAAGCCGAACAGCAGGCCGCCCAAAGCGGCCACGACTGTGCTCTTGACCAAGTACCCATTCAGCCTCATAGTTCCTCGGGCCATGCCAAAATTGCCAAGGCAATCGCTCCTCGACGCGCAGGCGCACCAGTATAAGCCTGAGTGGAACACCTTGGTTCAGTCAGCGATCAAACCTTCGTTTTTCACAAACCCAGGCGCGAGGACTAGAATCCAAGTGATTGATCTATCGAGAGAAACTTACACCAGCAAAGGCCTGTTGCATCGTTTGCAATTGCAGAGCATCAAAGTTGAGTAAAGTTCACTCAACCCAAGAAGATCATTCATAAGCGCGCGAGTTCGCGCAGCCTCAACATGGTTTCGCGAGCGGCGCAGAGAGAAATATGCCGCAAGATACAGACAAATCATTACCGATATTGCCGGTTCGAGACACCGTACTTTTTCCTCACGCCGTCCTTCCCCTGACCGTGGGCCGTGAGAGTTCGGTTCAACTCATTAATTCGCTTGGGGAAGACAAGACCATCGTGGTGGTCGCGCAGCGCGAAGCGCGCGTTGACTCTCCTCAGCCATCCGACCTGTATACCGTCGGGACCCTGGCGGTCGTGCATAAAGTGGTCAAAATGCCGAACCAGAGCCTTTTTGTTTTCGCTGAAGGCCTGGAGCGCGTGCGCCTGGTCGAATTCACCCAACTGACTCCGTTCATGAATGCTCGGGTGGAAACAGTTCCAGAATCAATTCCGCCAAAATCTTCCGAGGTCGAAGCGTTACAGCGAAACGTACTCACTCTCTTCCAGCAGATTGTTGCAGGTTCGCCGACTTTGTCAGACGAACTTTCAA
>QHZX01000235.1 GCA_003224835.1 Acidobacteriota bacterium
CGAAATCAGGCGTTATCACTCATCGACATCATGGTTTAGTTCAAAAGTAATGAATGGGTCTGCCCGCAAGTTCCTGAAACAAAGGAGTGAAAATTATTGGTCGGGACGGGCAGATTTGAACTGCCGACCCCTCGCACCCCAAGCGAGTGCTCTACCAGGCTGAGCCACGTCCCGACACAGGTTCGAACCAGGAAGTTCGAACGGGGTTGACTAGGAAATTCTACACCAGGATTCGCTCGTCGAAGACTGCGGGAGATTAAGGTCCTTCGACTTCGTTCAGAATTTCGCCAATGGCCTCTCATCTCTACTAGCTGGCCAATTTTTCACAAATTCTCCTAGCCGATCCAGGGCATCGGTAAATTTATCTGCCACCGCGCCGAATCCAAGGCGAAAATGCGAGGGTGCATCGAAACAATCGCCGGGCGCGAGCAGGATGCCGCGTTCCGTAGCCGCTTGGCAAAAGGCGCGGCTGTTCTCTCCACTGACTAGCCATGGAAAAGCGGTCATTCCGCCGCCAGGAGGAATCCACCCGAGTGTGTCGCGATGCTCGGACATGAAGACGGCAAGCTGCCGAAGGTTCTGCGTTGCGGTGTGCTGCGTTTTCCCGAGCACGATACTCCGATGGCGCATCGCAATCTCCGCCAGCATTTCTCCGGCGGTATTGTTTGATATGGAAAAATAGGATCGCGCATTCCAGTACTGCTCGCGGCGCTTGGGGTCGTGTTCGATCATCCAACCGGTCCGCACGCCCGGCAAAGAGAAAGCTTTCGAGAAATCATGGATGACGGTGGCGTTAGGCAGACGGGAAACCGATTTCGTCGGCTGTCCGTGATAGATGGGATGATAGACCTCATCATTGACAAGTTGAATTCCTCGCGATGACGTGAACTCGTGCAAGCTGTCCAGTTCCGCATCGCTGAGCGTTACGCCAGTGGGATGGTGCGGGCTGTTCACCAATATCAGCTTGGTATTTCGATCCGCCAGTTGCTTGATTTCATCGATGTCAAGGCGGAAGTCGTTTTCCTTTCGAAGACGATAGCGGCGAGTTTCGATCCGAAGAGATTCGGGCAGGGCAGAAAATGGAGCATAGCCTGGTTGAGGAATGATGACATTGGCTTCGGGCTCCGCGGCCAGCCACATCAGAAGAAGAAGTCCCTCAGAGGCGCCGGTTACGACCTGGACAGTGTCGACGTCAACACCATGCAAGTCGGCGATCGCTTCGCGCAATCCGTCGGCTCCCGCCGGGCGGCCGTAAACCAAATTGTGATTCAGGAAGCGCTGCCGCTCTTCTTCGCTGGCGAGGCTAAGGACTTCATTCAACGTCCAGGGCGGTCCGGTGCTGGCCCCCAATTGGAATTCGATGTTGTGCTCGTAGGTGTCGAGCCACATATCCAGCAGGAAAGGCTTCAACTGCATGCCGCACCTCGAAGGATTAGATCAGCCAATCGCCAGGCAAGCCTCATAAACTTTTACGTGCTCGCCTCCTCGATTCGCATACACGCGTTCCCATACCGCAGGCTACCCTTAAAATGTGGTGACTGGCCGATCGCGCTATCCAGCTAGCGAGCCCATAACTATGAGATTTCTTGGCATGATTTGGGAGCTTCTTGGTTTGAAGCGTATACTCGTGAACGCGAAGGCACGGACCTCGCCGAGCCAGCACGTCAAACTCGCGCACGCCGCAGTTTCCGGTAAGCGTATTCCATAAATATGCAAGGAGCGCATGAGAATGAATGTGCACCTGATTAATCCTAGTTCTGTCTCGTTCGGCACAGCCGTCATAACACCTCGGTGGCAGTACGTTCTTGCCGGTGCAACACCAAAAATCTTCGGGGATCCCATTCTCGTGGACGAAACCCTGTTTCAGGTCGATCCCAACCGCATTCAGCCGGGTGATGCAGTGGGCATCGGCATCCACACCGCAAATGCATTGCGCGGATACGAAATTGGGAAAATGGCGCGCGAGCGTGGTGCTTATGTCATCTTTGGCGGAATTCATGCCACGCTCTATCCCGAGGAGGCGCGCGAACTGGGTGGCGCCCACGCCGTGGTAAAAGGCGATGGTGATGTTGTGTGGGCGAAGGCGCTAACGGATTGTCAAGCCGGCGTTCCCCAACATGTGGGCGTCGGTACAGACTGTCCGAGGATGCCCCAAGCACTGCTCGTTCTGCTCCGTCTGGCGGACAGATGGGCAGCGTCCCCGCCAGCGCTCCTCCGATGTAGTGGTGGAGGAGATCGTGCAACTGCGGCGTCTCGGTTTTCGTTTCGTCGCGCTTGCGGATGACAACTTTTACCCGGTCACTCTTACCGATCTCAAACTCGCCGCGCAGCAGAACAACAAGGCGCGGTTGAGCGAACTCGAAAGTCTTCGTGCCGAGCGCTTCGAACTCATGGAACGCCTCGCTAAACTTCCTGACGACATGGTTTTCTTCACGCAGATCACCATGGAAGCGGCTGAAGATATCGAATTTCTGAAGGCGATGAAAGCTGCCCGCATTAAAGGTGCCCTGGTTGGAGTCGAGTCCGTGACCCCCTCCGGGCTGAAAGACGTTTATAAGGATTTCAATCTGGCTGGCGAAAGTCTTATCGAACGGCTCAAGACTTTTCGTCGGAACGGCGTCCACGTGCTCGGTTCATTTATTTTTGGATTGCCCAGCGATCGCCCAGAAACATTCGACGCGACAGTCGCCGCCGCCACTCAGGCGGATGTCACCTTCGCCCAGTTCGTGACTCTGAGCCCTTACCCAGGGACCGTGGATTTCGATCGCTGGGAAAAAGGGCTGGGGGCGAATCCACCCATTATCGGGGGAGTTCCTCTCACCAGGCGCTGGCTGATTCCGCAGGCGCTCCGTCCCAAGCTCTACTGGGACCATCCGGTGATGTCTGCGGAAGAAATTCGTTCGCGCACTCAGGAAGTGTGGGACAACTTTTACAGTTTCGGTTCCATTTGGAAGCGGTCCCGCTTCATCCGGTCCAGCCGCGGCCGACTGGCATTTCTTCTCATCTCTAAAATCTATCGGCAGATGTACGCCGACACCGGCATCGCCACTGACAGTGCGAGAGTTTCACGCTCCGGCCGCTGGGTGCGCTTGTTGGGAAAACCTTGCCGCCACCTCTTTTCCGGACGCCCAATGCCCCATCTGGAAGTTCCGGCGTGAAGCAGCCGGCGACCGGTTGGCGCAGAAATTCACGGCAACTTTGCGCTTAGCCCCGAACTTGTCTGGTTCACAGCAGCAATAGCGGTATCAGCAAGGCGAAGGTCCCCACCTCGATCAGCCCCGCATACAACGTTAGGCGCTTGGCCCGGCTAAAGTTTGCCAGGAACCAGCTGGCCCGACCGAAGACTGCCGCATAGCACACTTCCAGCCTTAAGTTGCACGCGCCAGGGGATCGGTTTCATGTGGGGATTCTACTCGGGTGGGGCAAGGTCCTAGGGTTACTTTGATAGGACGTTTTCTCCAGATGCGAAAACTCGGCTCGGGCGTCTAATTAATTGAACTCGCGATCGGTGCTCTACGTAACTACTGACAGGGAGGGATCCCGAACGCTACGCCTGTAGCCCTGGGAAGGTAGAATTCGAACCATGCTGGACATCTTTGCGCAAATCTTTCGCAACCTTTGGGCGCACAAGCTACGCTCGTTCCTGACCATGTTCGGGATTGCCTGGGGTGTGGGGTCGTTGTTGCTGCTGGTAGGAGTGGGCGAAGGTTTTCGTTCCGGCAACAAGCGCGAGATGGCGGAGTTCGGCAGGGACATCATGTTTATCTTTCCCGGGCGTGCACCGGCGGTGAAGGGCAGCATGAATTCGGCGCGTTCCTATTTACTTACTTACGAAGATTATCTGGATATCCGCAAAGCCCCGCATGTGCGCAATGCTGCGCCCCTGATTTCCCGTGGCGACCTGCATGAGGTAAGCGAATTCGCAAGCGGCAGCGGGGAGATTATTGGCACGGAACCGCAGCTGAACGAGATCAGTTTTCTTCCAATTAAAGAGGGACGTTGGCTAAACCAAATGGATGGCGAGCAGCGGCGAAACGTTATGGTCCTCGGAAATGAGCTGCAGAAGACATTATTTCCCGGAAGGCCGGCGGTCGGTTCCTTCGTTCTAATCAATGGTCTCAGATTTGAAGTGGTCGGCAGCATGCCGCACCTCGGCCGCGGGGACAACATGTGGCTAAACATGCGTGGCTACATTCCTTTTCAGGTGATGGCGTCGTCTTTCCCGATTAAGGGCGAAAACCACCAGAACTCGATTTCTTTTATTGAATATCAGCCACACGTCACGGCAGAGCACGCCCTTGCGGAGCAAGATGTTCATCAGATTGTAGCGCGCAATCATGGATTCGATTCGACCGATGAGAACGCCTTTGACGGCTGGGACTCCATTCAGGAGTCGAAAATGGTAAATACTATTTTCGATGTAATGAACATGTTCCTGGGGGCGGTTGGAATGGTAACGCTGGCTCTGGGCGCGATCGGCGTTATCAACATCATGCTCGTGGCGGTCAGCGAACGAACCCACGAAATAGGATTGCGCAAAGCGCTGGGAGCGACCAACCGCAGCATACTGTTTCATTTCTTTCTGGAAGGATTACTTCTTACACTTGGTAGCGGGCTGATCGGCATGGCGTTTGCGACTGTCTTGATGGCGGCCATGGGGACGGTGCACGGACCGGGTGGATTCGATCCTCCTAAGTTAGTGCCGATGTCAGCGCTGCTGGCAATTGGCAGCCTTACCCTGGCGGGTGTAATCGCTGGTCTTTACCCAGCTCGTAAGGCGGCGATGCTGCAACCCGTGGAAGCCCTGCGGCAGGAGTAACGGCATGATGCGCGATCTGCTACAGGAAGCCTACACGTCCATGCGTCACAATCGGCGCCGGACGGCGCTCACCATGCTTGGCATGGCTTGGGGCATTGCAACTGTAGTCATGCTGCTCGCCTATGGCAATGGTTTTGGCCAAGCCTGCGCGGCAATCTTCGCCAATTTCGGGACGAAACTCGTCATCGTCGTGCCGGGTAAGACCTCCATGCAGGCAGGCGGGCAGAAAGCTGGGATTCCTATCCGCTTCACCCAGGAAGATGTAGAGATGCTTACCACCAATCTTCCTCAGATTTCTCACATCACGCCTAGCGTCGACAAGCAGGCCAATGTGCAGTATGACACTCGTACCTTCACCTGGACGGTCACCGGGAATGATCCGGTCGTGTTTGACGTCCGCTCTTTGAAACTGGACCAGGGTCGGTTTTACAACATGAGCGATCAGGTGCAACGCGGTCGAGTTGCGGTGATTGGGTCAGAAGCCAAAGAGAAATTATTCTCGGGACGCAACGCGCTGGGCGAACGCATCCGTCTTGACGGCCTGAGCTTTGAAGTAATCGGCGTTTTGAGCGCCAAAATGCAGGAGGGAAATGACGACATAAACCGTGTCGTGTACATCCCCTTCACCAGCATGGCGGACCTGAAGGATACGCGTTATCTGGACACAATCTGGTTCAACTATCAGACTCCTGAGTACGAGACGCTTGAGCAAGCTGTCCGCACGATTTTGTCAGGGCCGCATAAGTTTAACCAGAGTGACCACCAGGCGGTGCGAGTCTTTAACTTAATGATGCAGGTCCATCAGTTCGAGATCATTACTCTCGGTCTGAAGGTTCTGATGGGATTCATCGGTACGCTGACGCTCGGCATTGGCGGCGTCGGCCTGATGAACATCATGCTGGTCTCTGTGACGCAACGCACGCGCGAGATCGGAGTGCAGAAGGCGCTTGGCGCACAGCGGCGGTACATACTGACACAGTTTCTTGCCGAAGCTCTGACCATCACTTTCATGGGCGGTGTGCTGGGAGTGATACTGGCTTACGCGGTCGCGCTTTCTGTGGGAAGGCTCACACTCTATAGTGCCTTTGCGAAGAATGGTGAGGCTGGCG
>QHZX01000236.1 GCA_003224835.1 Acidobacteriota bacterium
AAACCTATGGTTGATTATTAGACATCGGCACCACTGCCGTATCCACCGTGGCAGGATCATCTCGGAGCTTGATGTACAGCGCCTTGCCTTTCGGGGCAGGAATGGTAAGCGCTGCCTCTACAAAGCCATCCGGAACCGTAACCGAGCTGGTGAAATCAGGGTCGGAGCTTACGGCATTGAGCAGGAAAAGCTTGTCGCCGCTGAGCGTGCATTCTTTTTCCGCAGCCGGTCTTTGCTCCGGAGCAGCAGCCGTGTCCGGGGTCCCGGAATTTTCGGCAGTCGAAGGACGCCCGGTGCCTGTCTCCGAAATTGAACTGTTTTCTTCTTCAGCTCTCTTTGCCGGCGTCGTACTTGCTTGTGACCGCTCTTCCGCCGAAGACGCCTTCTCAGCGACAGGAGCGTTTTCGGCAGTTTTCGCGGCAACAGGGGTGCAGCGTACCGCTTTCAGATCGGGCATGCGCACCAGGTTTGCCAGCGGCTGCCAATCCCCTTCAACCCCGTCGGCGCTTACCGGACGAAACTTCAGCGGCCCAAACGCCGATGGGCCCAAGAGCTTCATGGGATCTAGCACGGCAAACACCGTTTTTGAATCCTGCAGCGTGAGATTGCCGTCTTTTTCGCTGAGTAAGACGTGGAACGATTCGTCTTCGGTTGCAACTTCCACTCTCTCAGCCGGAGGGAAATTTTCTGGTATCTGGGTCTTCAGAAAGAAATTCAGCCGGCCATTTTGTGGGAGTTCTCCCGGATTACCCAGCTGGATCACAGATGGAGAATCATTGCCGTCGATCTGCACGTTCTTAGTCAGCAGCCTAAGCTGAGGCCGCTGCGCTGCAACTGCTGTGCTCAGGTCGAGGGTCCGTCCGTCTTTTAAAGCAACATGAGCTTTTACCTGATCACCCGCTTTTAGTTCGGCTGCCGCCGCAGCATCATGGGTCACGAGTTTGAGTTCGTCATGCTGATTATCGCGTGACAAATTTTCGGGGGTGAAAATTACGCCGCTCGCTTCTAGTTTCGAAACTTGATCAAGACGAGTGCCCCGCAAGACGCCATCCACGTCCCCGGCATGAATGTTGAATGTGTCCAGGCGGGCCGCCTCAGCATAGGTGTGTAGCGGAATGTGATCGGTCTCGGAAAGGCCGAACTTCCTAACCAGCATTTCCAAAGAGCCAGCGCTTGCGCCTTCCAGAGGGACTTTCAACTCCAGCTCATCGGGCTTTGCCGCCTTCCACTCGACGGGCACGGCCTTTCCCTGTTCGTGCTTCATCAGCACTTCACTGACGCAGCACGCGTCTGGAGACTGCACGTGCAACGCGTCATCGCGGCCCACGATCAGAGCGCTTGCATCCTTCGAAGCCACAACCCAGTGCGAAGGATGAGAAGTGCGCAGGTGAAACCGCGGTCCATCGAAGGAGCGGAAGCCCCATGATCCACGCAGAACCCCAGTAGCCTCATCGTCCAGCGATTTAGCATCCATGGCTTGGGTTTCGATCACAAAACCGCCGCGCGCGGCGTCAGGATGAGCAGGCAAATCAAGGCTGGATCCAGGCTTGGTTTCGATGTGAAGCACAAAATTGTGCGCCAGCTCTGTCGCAAAAACCAGAGGCGCTCCTTCTGCCGGCAGAACCAGATCAGGTTTGTTCGCGCAAAAAACTTGAGTCGAATCGATCGCTTTCAGCGGAGGAGCCGCCACCGCATGCACCGGCGGCAGGGCGATCACCAACACCGATTTTGGATTGCGGAACGAAGGCGGATTATTCAGGCGCAGACTGAGATCGTCCTTGCGAGGCAGCGCCAGCGCAGGAATGTATTGATATTGGGCGGTGTGGGCTGTGCTCAGAAGGCGCACTGCGTCCACTACCACGCCCACGTATGGACTGTAATATCCGCCTCTTGCGGTAGGAGTGGCGCTAAGCTGACTGAGCAAGTCTGTGGGAGCACCCGTGGTCAAAGTCGCCACCATGCTTTGACTGTGCTGGTCATCGAGCACCATCTGATCGCTGTTCTGCGTCAGACACGGGACTTGCTGCGCGGTTGGCTTATCAAAGCACTGCTGATCCAGTTTTATATTCAGGCTTCGCGCCAGCAGCGTCGTGCGAACCTTGAGCTGTTCGGGATCAGAAGCGGACGTATCGCGCACCGGTTCGAGGTATGCTTCCAATCGTGACCGATCCAGGCTGAGTTGTTGCAGATCTTGCGCGGCGCGAACGAAGGCGCCGGGCTTGCCGCGAACGGCCGCGCGCAAGGTCGAAAATGCGCCGCCGGTTTCAGGCGCCAGCAACACGACGGCCTGCTCGGCGTTGGCGGGTACGGTGACAAAAATTCCTTCATCATGGACCGGCTTGGTCCAGGTTTCGGCGCGGGTAAACCAGGACTCCGGTGGTGGATTGGTCGCGCCACGCAAAAACACGACGACCAGCAAATAGTGAACCGATTGGGTGTCGGGCAGGTCAGGATGCACCCACAGCCGGTCTCCCGGCTGCAGATTCGGCACTTCAGCAATGGGTACGGTTACCCCCGCACGCCGCACATGGACCTGAAATTTCGGGCCAATCAGATCAAAAGCCGCATTGTCGGCGTGAGCGAATGCCGCGAATAGGAATAAGGTCGAAAAGGACAGCCCTACGAGTACTCGTTGCAAATAAGACACTGATAATCCCAAACGGATTACTCCCTCTTTGTAAGATGCTGGTTGGTTTCTTTCTATGCTACCCAGCTCGGTTTCAGGCGGCAACAGGGAGCTGTACTGACGAGTATTGCCTTTGGACAACTATGCTGCACTCTCGCGAGGGCGCAGATAATTTGATCAAGTGCTCTTACTACCAATCCCTCGTCCACTCCGCCACGCTGATAACATCGGAGTGTGCTGCTGGAAATTAAAAATTTGAGCGTGGAATTTCCCGGAACGCCAACCCCGCTCGTCGCGGTGCATGAACTGGGGTTCGGCTTAGCTCGCGGCGAGGTGCTTGGTCTCGTGGGGGAGTCGGGATCAGGAAAGTCGGTCACGTCCCTCGCCATCATGCGACTCTTGCCTCCGCAAGCCATTATTCGTGGCGAAATTCGTTTTGCGGCAAACGACAGAGCGCCACAGGACCTGCTACAGCTCGGGGCGGAAGAAATCCGGGACCTGCGTGGCTCTGGCATTTCGATGATTTTTCAAGAGCCGATGACGGCGCTGAATCCGGTGATGCGTGTAGGGGAACAAATTGCAGAAGCGGTGCGGGCGCATTCTCTGATTTCAAGGCAAGAATCATGGAAACGAGCGGTGGAGGCCTTGCGCGAAGTTGCGATCCCCGATCCCGAGCGCCGCGCCAGTGACTATCCTCACCAGCTTTCTGGCGGAATGCGGCAGCGGGTAATGATTGCTATGGCCATCGTCAATCGGCCTCAACTGTTGATCGCAGATGAGCCGACGACTGCGCTCGATGTAACTATCCAGGCGCAGATTCTTGATCTGCTCGCCGAATTGCGCGCCAAGTTCGGGCTGACCATGCTTTTCATTTCGCATGATCTCGCTGTAGTTTCGAAAGTTGCCGACCGGGTCGCCGTGATGTACTCGGGAAACCTGGTCGAACTTGCACCCCGCGCAGAGATTTTCAGCACGGCGGCTCATCCGTACACACGTGGGCTGCTGAAAGCAGTCCCCACGCTGAAGACCGCACGTGGGCGACCCCTTGAGACGATCGAGGGCACCGTACCGCCTTTGCGGGACGTTCCGCCCGGATGTGGGTTTGAACCACGATGTCATCTCCGCGTTCCGGAATGTGCTCGCGCTCTGCCGCCGCTGATAGAAATCGCTCCCGGACATTGGGCAAGATGTCCAGTGGCGAATCGTCCGCGAGCTTTATAATCCGTTCGTTGCGGTACGCTGGCTAAGGG
>QHZX01000237.1 GCA_003224835.1 Acidobacteriota bacterium
AGGGTCGAAGATCGGCGTGTTCCAAGCACTGAGATCGCCTCCCACCTCCGCCGCTGTGGGGATTCGGTCTTTCGATGATCCACCAACGTGACTGCGGGTAGCCTGATAGTCCGCAAAAAAGAACAGCTTGTTCTTGATGATCGGACCACCGACCGACCCACCGAACTGGTTCCAATTGCCGCCTGGGACACTAGCCTTATCCAGTCCCTGAGTAAAGGGGTTTTTCGCAAAGTTGGAGTTCGAGCGCTGGAAATCAAAGATCGAACCATGGAAATCGTTGCTGCCGGATTTTGTTTGCGATGTGACCACCGCGCCGATGGCCTTACCGAACTCAGCATCGTAATCCTGTGAGGTAATTTTCACCTCATTGATCGAGTCGAGGTTGGGATTGATGACGATGATCCCGAGAATGGGATCCTGGTTGTCGGTACCGTCCAATTCAAACGCCGTGCCCGCAAAATGTTGCCCGTTGGTAAGAATCTGCTGCGATCCCTGAGGGTTCTCGCTGGCCGCGTGGTTCCAACCGTTCAGGCGCTGGGTTCCGGGCGAGAGAAGCTGAAAGGTCGTGAAGTTACGATTATAGATCGGGAGGTCTTCGATTTGCTTTGTGTCGAATGTGGTCGCGACATCGGCGCGATCCGTCTTCAATTGTGGCAATTCGCTCGTCACCTCCACAGATTCCGAGGCCGATCCGAGCTGAACTTGCAGGTCGACACGCGAAGACGTATCGACATTCACAATCACATCCTTCGCTTCAGTGCCCTTGAATCCTTGCGCCTCAATCCTGACGGTATACGCATCCGGCACCAAGTGGGTCACAGAGTAGTTTCCGCTTTCGTTGGTCGTCGTCTCCGTTGATGTTCCCTTGTTCTGGTCTCTGACGATGACCTTGGCACCCACAACTGCGGCGCCCTGCGGATCTGTTACGGTTCCGGCGATGCTGCCGTAAACCGCCTGCGCGCTGGCGCGCG
Source organism: Acidobacteriota bacterium (assembly GCA_003224835.1). Taxonomy (GTDB): domain Bacteria; phylum Acidobacteriota; class Terriglobia; order Terriglobales; family Acidobacteriaceae; genus Gp1-AA145. The sequence continues at coordinate 972 of QHZX01000237.1, forward strand.
AAGCCCACAGACCACAAAGGAGCGCTAGGACAAGAAGACCACCGAAGCTTACTGACTTTCTCATTGAAGTTCCTCCCACGATAGGAAAACCGGTTGAGTGTCTGACAACTGAACTGGAGCGCACAAAAATCTGTTACTTATTGGTAAGCAGTTTAGGTTCCGAAGTTCTGCTGGCCGCCAGAACGTTGAAATCATTCGTCTTCTCACACCTTCCACGATAAGTGCATACAGCAAATAGAATTTTTTGGAGCGATCTCTACTAAAAAATGAATTCAGCCCAACCTCAGGGGAAACCTCATGTTTTTTTCTGCGCGTATTCTGCTGTGTAAACAGGCAAAGACACCCGCCGAATCTCGCACACGAAATTCAGCTCACAATAAATTGCGGGAAGCATGATGCTGTTTCGGCGAATTTAAAAGTCTCAGGGGGTTTGTTACGGTTACGCGCTCGTAAGTTTATGACTTGAAAGATGCAGAATCGATTTGTTACTCTCTGTGACCGTGGCTGTAACAGGGCATGTAACCGGAGCTGAGCCCCACCTGGCTGAGATTGACAGGTTGGTAACTAGCCGTACTCTTCACGGATCCGAATCGCTTTGCAAACTCCTGCGCTATTTGGCGGAGCACGCGATTAGACATCCCGGAACTGCGCTCAAGGAATATCAAATTGCGACGGAGGTCTTTGGCCGCGCATCTGATTTTGATCCCCAATTAGATTCACTGGTTCGCGTGCAGGCCGGACGCCTGCGATCGAAGATTGCGGAATATTACGCCTCTGAAGGCAGCGCCGACCCAATCATGGTCGAACTGCCCAAGGGAACGTATGCCTTGACGTTTCATGCTGCGACCGCGTCCAGCAAAACAGTCGTGCATCGCATGCGGGAGCCCGATGAGGACAACGCCGCTGCCCAATCGCACCGAAGTCCGCGCGCGGTACTGATTCTTTCGAGCCTGCTGGTTATTTCTTTGGTCAGCATTGCTGGGCTGGTTGCGAGCAGGATCACGGGCAATCGATCTTCCAGCGCCGATGAGAGCGCACCGCCTGCCTTCCGGGTCTTTTGGCGAGGCTTTACTTCCGGTTCCGACGCGCCCTGGGTCATCTTTAGCAACGGAGCTTTTGTCGGTCGTCCCGAAACCGGCTTGCGGTATTTCAACCCAGCGCACGATTCGCGGGACGCAATCCTGGATCATTACACAGGCGTCGGAGAGGTGCTGGCCGTCTATGATCTCGATGAGGTGTTCTCGCGGTTCCACCGCCAGCTAAGGGTGAAACGTGGCAGCCTGTTCACTCTGGATGACGCACAGAACAATAACCTGATCTTTGTGGGCTCACCGGCGGAAAACCTGAGCCTGCTCGATATTCCCAGTACCCACCAATTTGTCTTTCAGCGGTCGACGTCTGGCCCACGCAAGGGAGATCTTGCGGTCGTGAATGTGCACCCGTGGCCGGACGAACCCAAAATGTTTTTTGCCAGTGAGTCTCGAACACCACTCACTGAGGACTATGGCATCGTTGCTCTTGTGCCCGGCATGAACTCGGCGCGCTCGGTTCTCATTCTGGCGGGCACGACCACTATCGGGACCCAAGCCGCCGCAGAATACGTGTGCCGGCAAGATTCACTCGAACAACTGCTATTGCGTTTAAGCGTCTCCGAGAACGGTCAGATGAAGCCGTTTGAGGCGGTATTGCGGGTGAAAATTGCCCGCGGCGTCCCGGTGGGGACTGATTTAGTGGCTCTGCGCGAAGTTTCGCAACGATAATTCAGTTTGTCACTGAAGGCTTCGTACCCGCCAGCTGCGCCGCCTTGCGATACTCCTGGTCGGCTTCGTCTTTTTGCCCCTTTTGCGTCAGTGCTTGACCAAGCAGTTGATGTGCTGGCGCGTAATCTGGCGCAAGATTAATTGCAGATCGAAACTGAGCAATAGCACCATCCACATCTCCAGTTTGCAGAAGTCTCTTGCCTGAGTTGGTGTTGAAGGTGGCAGCCTGCAGAGTGTTCGATTGCTTAAATAGCTCCTGTGCTCGATGACTCTCGGCATCGGCGGCAATACTGTCACCCTGCTGTCGCAAAATCGCCGCCAGGTTCGTATCCGCCCCCACCAGGCCCGGGCTAATGTCAATTGCCTTGTGCAGGGTTACGGCGGCCGCGTCAAGCTTTCCTTCCTGCTTCAGCACCGTGCCTAGCAAGTAGAAAGCCTCGGCGTAATCCGGTTTCGCGGTAGTAGCTGCAATCAACTCACGTTCAGCGTATGCAAAATCGCCTTTCTGCCACAGCGTCACCCCGAGCGTGTAGTGAATATCGGGCTGCTCCGGCGACAGTTGCACCGCTTTTTCAAATTCGGCTATGGCCTCCGGAAGTCGGTCCTTCATCTTCAACGCGAGCCCAAGGTCGTAGTGCGCGGTTGCATCTTGCGGCGCAATTTTCAACGCGGCCTGAAACTGCCTGATTGCCGAATCAAAATCCGCTCGCTGTAAATACGCAGTGCCGAGATTTTCGACATAGCTCGCATCATCCGGTCGCAGGCGAGTGGCGGCGTCGAACTCCCCCATCGAACTTGCCGCGTCTCCCGATTGAAGCAGCGCCAAGCCTAGATTATTGTGAGCGTCCGGATTATCCGGTCGAAGCTGGACCAGTCGCCGGAACGCAGCAATCGCATCATCAATACTCCCCGCCCGCTGCGAGAGAACGCCGAGCCTTTCCTGTGCATCCGCAAACTCCGGTTGTAAGGTAATGGCCTCTTTCAGCTGCTTAATTGCCTCGGTGTCCTGCTTTTCGTCCTCGAGCACTCGCCCGAAATAGTAGTGCGCCTGTGGATTTTGCGGGCTGGTTTGCGCTGCGTTGGCGAGTAAATCGTGGGCTTGTTGCAACTCGTGTTGTTGCCAACGAACAATTCCCAAATGCAATTCTGCCGAAAGATACTCCGGGTTGAGCCGCAGTGCTTCAGAAAACTGGACTTCCCCCTCGCCTATTTTTCCGGTCTGTTCGAGCAGTGATCCCAAATCATCGCGGCCCAAAGTCCGGTGCGCCTCGGAATCCTTGGGAGCAAGCCGGACCGCCTCTCGCGCTTCAGATTCCGCCTCGGCAAAATCGCGTTCGCCGGACAAAGCATTCGCCAGGTTCACATGCGCCTGCACAAATCCTGCCTTGAGCTTCAATGCTGCGCGGAACTGTGTGGTTGCGGTCTCGAGTTGCCCCTGTTGCATGAGAACCCATCCCAAGGAGTTGTGCGCCTCCGGGCTGCTCGGGGCCAGCTGGACGACTTTTTCAAACGCTGCGCGCGCGCTGTTCAGATCACCTTTCTGAACCGCAGCCATGCCTTCCGAATAGATTGCTTGCGCACCGGCTCCCGGTCGCTGCGATGGCTTCGGTGAAACCTGACTCCAGACCAGCAGCCCGGTTGCAGGAAGAAGGAACACTGCATTCAGGAAAAAAGCATAAGGTTTTGCTGATAAGCGAAGGAACATCGCAGTCTTATTTTCTGATTCATGCTACTACGTCTGGAAGCCCATTCAGCGCCCGTTCGCAATGCTCCCGGTGGCTTATAGTATGGTGCAGGTGTGATGCGTTTTCGGGCTTCCAGTATTCCTCGCTCTCTCCGGCCAATCCTGATCGCGGCTCTTGCATCCACAGCATTGCTGCGCCCATTGGCGTCCTCAGCCGAACAGTTGCCTCGTTTCGCGGATTTTGAGGACATTGCCGAAAAAGCTGGTCTCACGATGACCAATGTCTTCGGCGGCGTGGATACGAAGAAATACATCATCGAGACTACCGGTACCGGGATCGCAATTTTTGATTACGACAACGACGGCTGGCTCGACATTTTCATCGTGAATGGCACCACGCTCGACCAGCGTCCCGCCGACAACGCTCCTACGAATCATCTGTACCACAACAATCACGACGGCACGTTCACCGATGTCACGGCGAAGTCTGGCCTCGTCGCCACAGGCTGGGGACAAGGTGTTTGCGTCGGCGATTATGACAACGATGGCTGGGACGACCTGTACGTGACCTACTACGGCAAGAACCGGCTGTATCACAATGAACGTGGCGTGTTCAAAGAAGTCAGTGGCCAGGCGGCAGTCGCCGGATCCGGAAAAGCCTGGGGCAGCGGATGCGCTTTCGTGGATTATGACCGCGACGGGCTGCTCGACTTAGTTGTGGCTAACTATGTCGATTTCGACATCTCAACCGCTCCCGCCCCTGGCGAACGCGCTTCGTGCGTCTGGAAGGGTGTGCCGGTGATGTGTGGCCCGCGCGGCCTGCCGGGTGCCAAAAACATTCTCTATCACAATCTTGGTGGCGGAAAATTCGAGGATGTCACGACGAAAGCGCATATCGACAACGCCACAGGTCACTACGCACTGAGCATCTCTACCCTCGACTATGACGACGACGGATGGCCGGATATTTACATTGCCTGCGACAGCACGCCCAGCATTCTGTATCACAACAATCATGACGGCACATTCACCGACGTCGCCATAGTCGCGGGAGCAGCTTTCAACGAAGATGGCCGCGCCCAGGCTGGGATGGGAAGCACCATCGCCGACTTCAATGGCGACGGCAAACTCGACATCTTCCGCACGAATTTTTCAGACGACACTTCCACTCTGTATCGCAACAACGGAAACGGCACATTTGACGATGTAACTTTTGCAGCCGGGCTTGGTTTGCACACGCAATATCTTGGCTGGGGAACGATGTTCTTCGACTTTGATAATGACGGCTGGCCCGATCTTTTATTGGCGAATGGCCATGTTTATCCAGAGGTTGATAAGCAGCATCTCGGCAGCAACTTTCAGGAGCCCAAGATTCTGTACCGCAATAATGGAAATGGCACGTTCACAGATATTTCGGCCGAGGCCGGATCAGGCATCACGAAGTCGACATCCGCCCGAGGTCTCGCTGTCGGCGATCTCTGGAACAGCGGCCACCTTTCTGCCGTAATCAGCAATATGAATGCCCATCCAAGTCTGCTGGTGAACGGGATCAAATCACCGAATCACTGGATCGCATTCCGCACCATCGGCACAAAATCCAATCGCGACGGCATTGGCTCGCGCCTGACTCTAAGCGCCGCCGGACGCCTGCGTGTAGACGAAGTGCGCAGCGGCTCCAGTTATTCATCCAGCAGCGACATGCGAGTGCATTTCGGGCTGGGAGCGACAGACAGGATTGATTTTGTTGAGGTTCGCTGGCCTAGCGGACTGCAAGAGCGCTTCACGGGACTGAGAGTCGATTTGATTCACGATTTGAAAGAAGGAACCGGCACCGCAGTAACCGTCGGCAAGAAAGCACGCCGAATTCTCTTTGCACCAGCTGAGCAAGCAAACGTATATTCTCCGTTTGCTTTGAAACA
>QHZX01000238.1 GCA_003224835.1 Acidobacteriota bacterium
CCAACGGCCCCGGCGATCCCGAGCCATGCACTTATGCGGTGGACAACATCCGCCGCCTCATGGGGCGTCAGCCCATCTTTGGCATCTGTCTCGGACATCAACTCACCGGCCTTGCACTCGGCGGCAAAACTTTCAAGCTGAAGTTCGGGCACCACGGCGGCAATCATCCAGTGAAACAACTAAACACGGGCAAGATCGAGATCACCGCGCACAATCACAACTTCGCTGTTGATCCTGATTCGCTGCCGCAATCCGAAGTCGAGCTTACGCACATGGACTTGAACGACTCGACCCTCGAAGGCCTACGCCACCGCAACTTGCCGCTGTTCAGCGTTCAGTACCACCCGGAAGCTTCGCCCGGGCCGCATGATTCGCATTATTTGTTCAAAGATTTTGTAAAGATGATGGAAGAGTGGAAGAGCAGTGGTCAGTGATCGGTTGTCAGTTGCCAGTTGTGACGAAATGAAAATAACTCTGTCATCCCGAGCGAAGAAGATCGTCAGCAACGCGGACGATCTTCGCAGTCGAGGGACCTGCTGTTCGCCTGCGTTCTCGATGCTGCAGCCAAACAGCAGGTCCCTCCATGCGCCGTTTGATCGGCAAAGCCGCTCAAATCGCTCGGTCGGGATGACAGGCTAATAAAAATAAATGCCCAAACGAACTGACATCTCCAAAATTCTCATCATAGGCTCGGGGCCGATCATCATCGGTCAATCTGCCGAGTTCGACTACTCCGGCACTCAGGCCTGCAAGGCGCTCAAGGCCGAGGGATACGAAGTGGTGCTGGCCAACTCAAATCCGGCCACCATCATGACCGATCCTGAGGTCGCCGACCGCACTTACATCGAGCCGCTCACCCGCGAATATCTGGAAGAAATTATTCGCGTCGAGCGCGAGCTTTCTCCAGGCGCAGGATTCGCCGTTCTTCCCACCGTCGGCGGACAGACCGCCCTTAACCTTGCCATTGAGCTTTCCGACAGCGGCGTACTCGAAAAATTCAACGTCAAGCTGATCGGCGCGAGCGTCGAGTCAATCAAAAAGGCCGAAGACCGTCTGTTCTTCAAAGACGCGATGCAGAAGATCGGCCTCGATGTTCCGAAATCCGCTCTGGTCAACAACCTTAAAGACGGGCTTGAATTCGCCGGCAAGATCGGGTTCCCCGTGATCGTCCGCCCGTCGTTCACCCTCGGCGGCTCTGGTGGAGGCATGGCCTATAACCGCGAAGAGCTGCTCGAAGTTTTAGCTCGCGGATTGGATTTTTCTCCGGTTCACGAAGCGTTGATTGAAGAATCGGTTCTCGGCTGGAAAGAGTATGAGCTTGAGGTCATGCGTGACCTCAAAGACAACGTCATCATCATCTGCTCGATCGAGAACTTTGATCCCATGGGCGTGCACACCGGCGATTCGATCACCGTCGCCCCCGCGCAAACGCTCACCGACCGCGAATATCAGGCGATGCGCGACGCTTCCATCAAAGTCATCCGCGAGATAGGCGTCGAGACCGGCGCGTCGAACATCCAGTACGGCGTGCATCCGACGACGGGGCGCATGGTAGTGATTGAGATGAATCCGCGCGTCTCGCGCTCCTCGGCGCTGGCGTCGAAGGCGACCGGGTTCCCGTGTTTCGAGCCGACGCTTGATTATGTAGTCGTCAAAATCCCCAAATGGCAGTTCGAAAAGTTTCCTGGCGCTGACGAAAACCTGGGCCCACAGATGAAGTCGGTCGGCGAAGTTATGGCCATCGGCCGCACTTTTAAAGAAGCGCTGATGAAAGGTGTTCGCGCCCTCGATACCGGGAAGCGCATTGGCGGCGAAAAAATCGAACCGAAAATTCTCACCCAGCGCCTGGTCACGCCGCACCCCGAGCGGCTTTCTTATCTCCGCTACGCCATTCGCCAGGGGCACACGGTCAAACAGCTCGCGAAGATGACCGGCATTGATCCCTGGTTCCTCTATCAGTTGAAAGAAATAAATGACATGCAGCTTGAAGTGGAGAAGCACCCGATCGAATCCGTTCCCGGCGAAGTTGTGCGCGAAGCCAAACGCATGGGCTTCTCCGATGGCCGCCTAGCCGGCACATGGCGACTGAGCGGCAAGGGCGATCAGGAAAAAATCCGCCACTTGCGCAAAAAGCACAAAGTCCTGCCCGTCTATAAACGTGTGGACACCTGCGCCGCCGAATTCGAAAGCTACACTCCGTATCTGTATTCCACCTACGAAGAAGAAGACGAAGCCACTCCTACGAACAGGAAAAAAGTCATTATCCTCGGCAGCGGGCCCAATCGCATCGGGCAGGGAATTGAATTCGATTACTGCTGCTGCCACGCTTCCTTCGCGCTTCGCGAAGACGGCTACGAGACCATCATGGTCAATTGCAATCCGGAGACGGTTTCGACCGACTACGACACCAGCGACCGCCTCTACTTCGAGCCGCTGACCTTCGAAGGAACCTCGCGCTCCCGCTCAAAAACTCAGGTGTGAAGATTATCGGCACATCACCTGAATACATCGATCTTGCCGAGGACCGCAAACGTTTCGGCAAGTTGCTCGACGAACTCGGAATCCCGCAAGCCCCCGGCGCAATGGCAGCGTCGCTCGAAGAAGCTGTGGCTGGAGCTGCGAAGATTGGCTACCCGGTGCTGGTGCGTCCTTCTTATGTACTCGGCGGGCGGGCTATGGTCATCGCCTACGATGAAGAAACTGTCACGCGGTACATGAAAGAAGCAGTCGAATATTCGCAAGATCGCCCTGTGCTGATTGATCACTTCCTCGAAGATGCAATCGAAGTTGATGTTGACGCACTCTCCGATGGCGAGGATGTGGTCATCGGCGGAATCATGCAGCACATTGAGGAAGCCGGCATCCACTCCGGCGATTCATCTTGCGTGTTGCCGGCGGTCGATATCCCCGGACATCTTCTTGCCCGGATGCGCGATTACACATTCAAATTAGCGCGTGCTTTGAAAGTGATCGGACTAATGAATGTGCAGTTCGCAATCCCGCGCTCGGAATACAGCACAGGCGATGCGGGGACCACAGATCATCTGGGAACGGGCGCCCTCGCCCGTTCGGCGCAGCAAAGTTCCGCATCAAATCAGGCAAGCAATGACACCGGCGGCAAAGTCTACGTTCTCGAAGTGAATCCCCGCGCCTCCCGCACGGTCCCATACGTTTCGAAAGCCACTGGAATCCCAATGGCGAAAATCGCTTCGCGCCTAATGACCGGGCGCAGGCTGCGCGAATTTCTGCCCGAGTACATCGATCAACAAAAAGATCTCGACACCGGCTCCTGCTATTACGTGAAGTCCCCCGTATTCCCGTGGAACAAATTCCCGGGCGTAGACACTGTTCTCGGCCCGGAGATGAAATCCACCGGCGAAGTCATGGGCGTGGCCGACAATTTCGGCGAGGCCTTCGCCAAGGCTCAGCTCGCCGCTGGTCAGAAGCTACCCACGCATGGTTGTGTCTTCATCAGCGTGACCGATCACGACAAACCGCAGGTCGCCGAAGTCGCGCGCAAATTTGTCGACATGGGATTCAAACTCGTTGCCACCGCCGGCACCGCCGACGTGATTGAAGAAGCGGGTATGGCTTGCGACCGGGTTTATAAAGTGAAAGAGGGACGTCCAAACGTCGTCGATTTAATCAAGGGTGATCGCATTCAGTTGATCGTCAACACGCCGCAAGGTCCCGATCCCTTCTTTGACGAAAAGGCGATCCGCCGCGCTGCAGTTACCGCCCGCATTCCCACGATCACCACGCTCGCTGCTGCCCGCGCCGCCGCCGAAGGCATTGCTGCATTGCAACGCGGCGAAGTCAATGTAAAGGCGCTGCAGCAGCTGCACGCGGAGCGGGAGATCGTTTCTAAATCACAATCCTGTCGGCGCACCTAGCCTCTCGCCTTAGAATATTGAACCCGCTTCCACGTTCCTGTCGTCTAAGTAGCTCCACAGGAGAACGAAATGAGTGAACACTACCACGACGTTGGCGATCTTCGGTTATTGAAGGACATGGGCAAACTCGCGCCCACAGAATTCAACGCATGGCTCGCTCTCGACAAAATTGTTGGCCGCGAGGACGGCGCCATTCCAAGAAAATATCGGGAGCTCATTGCATTGGGTGTGGCTTTCACCACTCAATGTCCGTATTGCATAGAGGTGCATACCAAGGCGGCAAAGAAGGCAGGCGCCTCTCGCGAGGAAGTCGCCGAAAGTTCATTGATTGCGGCTGCTTTGCGTGCCGGAGGCGCAGCAACCCACGGCGCGATGGCATTGAAGTTTTATGACCAGGGGTGAAGAGAAATCCATACAGGACATACCAACGTGCGCAGCGCTGAATCATTGGCAACTCTGCACTATCGTTCGTACGCGTCCGACGGACTGATTACCCGTCGTAATGCCGACTTCCTTCACGAGCCTCGGTTCTCGAGAGCGTACAGCGTGGGGAAGTCAACTCATTCCTGGGGTCTAACCGAACCAAGTTGGAGAGTGCATACTGCGCTTTGGGCCGCAGCTCATGCCGCCATGCTCCCCGGAGATTTCGTCGAATGCGGAGTCAATCGAGGCGGGATGGCTTTGGCCATCATGGAGTACCTCGACTTCAATTCTCTGACAAAAAAGTTCTTTCTACTCGACACTTTTTGCGGATTTCCCGAACACTCCATCTCATCGTCCGCCAACAACGGCCAATATCGCGACTGCTATGAAGATGTTGTGCGAACCTTCGCGCCATATCGCGGAGCGGTTCTCATAAAAGGTGTCATAGCCGATACTCTAGATCGCATTACTTCCCAGGAGATTTCATATCTCTCAATCGATTTGAATTGTGCCGAACCTGAGATTGCGGCATTTCGATTTCTGTGGCCCCGCCTGGTTCAAGGTGCGATCGTCCTGCTGGACGATTACGCCAATGGTCCTGCGTATCAGCGACAAAAGGAAGCTTTCGATCACCTCTCCCGCGAACTCAATTTTCCGATCCTGACCCTCCCAACCGGGCAGGGAATGATTGTCAAATAGCTTCGTATTTACCTTCGACAATTGCGCGGAGAATACCGTAGTCTAGGGATGAACGTATGCTCCTCCACGGCATCTTTCCCCCAATAACGACGCCTTTTTACCCAGATGGCCGCGTGTACTTTAAAAAGCTCGAGCATAATGTCGAGCACTATTCGAAGACGCCCATTGGCGGAATTGCCGTGCTGGGCTCAACCGGAGAGGCCATCATGCTCTCCGACGACGAGCGCCGTGATGTTCTCAAAACGGCCCGCGAATCCTGCGCGCCTCACAAGGTTCTGATAGGAGGCACGGGCGCTGAGTCGGCCTTTGAAACCATTCGCCTCACCGAGTACGCTGCCGAACTTGGATACGATGCGGCGCTGGTGCGCACTCCTTTTTTCTACAAGCCGCAATTGAAGGCGGCGAACATTCTGGCGTTCTATCGCACGGTCGCCGACCATTCGCCGATTCCCGTTCTCATCTACAGCGTCCCGGTTTTTACGGGGTATGATATGCCCCCGGAGCTCGTTATCGAGCTCGCGAATCATCCGAACATAGTCGGGATCAAAGAATCCGGCGGCGATGCTGAAAAAATCCGCCGCATGGTAGAAGGCACAAGTCACATCAAGCGCAGCGCAACCGTGACCGCCACTTTTGACGCGGTAACGCCTCGCATGCTGAAGGCCGCGCAAGCGGAATTGCAGCGGGAGAATGCTGAACTCATCTCTGTCGGCGTGCTCTCGGGCGCAGGGAAGATACATGCAGGTACGGGCGCTCCCGCCCGTAACGCAGAAGGCCATTTGGGGACGGCTACCCTCAGAGGTTCTGCAGAGCCAGACTCCGCTCTGAATCAAACCCTCAACGGCCTTAAGACTCGCCAAAAAGAAGTTGGCTTCCAGATTCTCGCAGGTACCGCACAAAGACTGTTTCCCGGGCTCAACGCCGGAGCCGTAGGTGCGGTACTCGCCTTCGCAGCTCCGGCGCCGACTGCCTGCTACGAAATCTATGCCGCCTGGAAGGAAGGCGATGCGGATCTGGCTCGCCTGAAGCAAGAGCGAATCTCCGCGACCGCAGTCCGCGTGGCCAGCGAGCTAGGAATTCCCGCGATGAAATACGCTCTCGACCTGAATGGCTATTACGGCGGCCCGCCACGGCTGCCTTTGCTTCCGCTCACCGCCGATCTGAAGGCCGAAGTCGAAAAGTTAATGTCCGATATCAGGAACTAACAGATTTCATTGCAGGTGACGGTCGGGTATGGTACATTCCCGCGCAATGAGAACACTGCCTCGTTTTGTCGTCGTAGCTATGCTGCTGGTTGTTACATCGTTCACTTTGGCAAAGGAGAAGACTGATCCAGGGATAACGATGATGTGGCCGGATGCTTCCCATCCAACTCTAAAGCTGGTATTTGGAAAATTCGTGCGACAAGGGCCTGGATATGGTGGGGAAACGAGTTTTGTGTCAGACGTTCTGGTGCAAAATGTTTCCGCGAAACGTATTCCTCGTGCCTCCCTGACCGTAAGACTGTTTGATCGGAACAAGGTTCGGATTGGCGACTCGGTACTGAATGTCAATGACCTGGGGCCGACCGAGAGCACTAAAATTGCATTCCAATTCGTTACGACGGGGATGCCAACGTCCCTTATGTTGTCAGCACACAATGACACGAGCGGTGTACCTACATCCCTGAGAACTATTCCTCTGAAAATTATCTCTGTTCCTCCTGGCGCGAGACTGAAGGTGGATGGCCAAGACGCAGGTACAACCCCGAGAGTTGTTGATCTGATGGTCGGCACTCATATTCTGGAGTTCAGCAAGGAAGGGTATGCTGCGGGGAGCACTCCCGTGGACGTTGCCCCCGATGAATCACCCGGTGGAAGCGTTACTTTTGAGCTCGGCGGTCTCTCCCGTGACACTATCGAATTACGTGACGGCACATCCCTGCTTGGTGATGTGATTTCTGTCTCCATGACTTCTGTCGTGGTCCGCATAACTGGCGAAGATCACACCTATGACAGGAACAAGGTGAAAAAGATAACGCTGGTCGAGCGGGAGGCTGTGCAGGAACAGATCCCAACGACGTCTGCTGTGCCGAAATCACACTAGGACAAGAGTCTTGCGGGACGGGAAGTCTTGCCTTACAATTAGAACGAACGTTCGAACTGTTATGGCATCTCCTGCCACCAGACCTCGTCGCCAAGCCCCGCCGCGTCACCAACCCGAGCCGCGGTTTGACCGCCAGCTCGGCAAAATCCTCGAGCACGCCACTGAAGTTTTTTGCAATAAGGGATACGAAGGCGCGTCCATGCGCGACCTGTCTCGCGCCACCGGCATGTCGCTGGCTGGCATGTATCACTACTTCGGTTCGAAAGAGCGTCTCCTTTATCTGATCCAGAAACACACCTTTTCAACGATTCTGTCCCAAGTCCGCGAGTGCCTGTCACAGACCACTTCCAGCGAGCAAGGGATTCGCACTTTTATCGAGAATCACCTCGAATACTTTCTCGAGCATCAGCAGGCCATGAAAGTACTCTCGCATGAGGATGAAGTACTCGACGGTGAATACGGCCGCGAGATTGCGCACATCAAACGTGAGTACTACCGGATTTGCCGCGACCTGCTCGACCGTTACAAAAAGGAAAAGGGAATAGAATTTGACAGTCGGACAGCGGTGCTTTCGCTGTTTGGCATGATGAACTGGATTTACACCTGGTACAACCCTCGACTGGACGGCGGAGCAGGGCAGTTGTCGCGCGAAATGGGAAATATTTTCTTTCGTGGAATTTCGGCAGGCAAAAGGAACGGCGCAGGCAAATAAGGAGACCAAATGGCGACCACACTTCAACCGTCAACCGAGCAATTGGCCAAGCAACTTGTCAACTATCGAGTAGATGGCGGCGTCGCTGTCCTCGAGATGAATGATCCTCCGGCCAATACTTACACCTATGAGATGAATCGTCAGCTCGATGAGGCGATTCTCAAGGCCCGCATGGCCAACGATGTGTACGTCATCCTGCTCACCGGCGCAGGCGACAAGTTTTTCTCAGCGGGCGCGAACATCAAAATGCTGGCCAGCGTTGATCCCACATTCAAG
>QHZX01000239.1 GCA_003224835.1 Acidobacteriota bacterium
CCAGATTCGCACTGGGAGGATTCTCGCCAAAGCGGAAAGTTTTCTGCCCCATGGCTTCGAACAGGGGCGTGCACGTGTCCACCGCATCCGGCGCGCCTGCCACCACGATGAACAGCTTCGCAGACGCTGCAGCTTCGGGCCTTCCAAACACCGGAGCTGCCACACATCGTTGTCCTCGTTTCGCGTGCTCGGCAGTTAGCTTTTCCGAGAGCGCCATGCTGATGGTGCTGGACGAAATGTGTATTGCTCCCTGATGTAGACTTGCGAGCATTCCCTTCTCGCCGAATACGACATGCTCCACCGCATTGTCGTCCGCAAGCATGGTGATCACAACGTCTCCCTTGCACGCGTCGGCCACGCTCGTACCCAGTCGCGCTCCCTTTTCGACCAGCGCTTTCGCTTTATCTGGAGTGCGGTTATAAACCGTGAGTTCGTGCCCAGCTTTGAGCAGATTTTGCGCCATCCCCGAGCCCATCTGTCCTAATCCAATGAATCCGACTTTCATGACTTGCTCCTCTTGCAGCTGACAGAACGGTTCTTTAAACAAAATTGGATGCCACGGCAGCAAAATTGATCTGCGAAAAAGTCGGAGTGCTTCGCTCGCGAGTTTCAACAAAAGGGGAGGGAAACGCCACTTCAAAAATAGGGCAGCTCCGCAGAGCTGCCCTTCAGTAGTTAAGGAGGAGGAACAAATTACTTCGAGGCGCTGGTTGCCGTACACACACCCAGGTCTTTGTTCATCTTGTGGACCTCGAACATCGGCTCGTTGATCTCGTTTTTAGTCTTCTTACCCAGCAACTCCACTCGTTCTCCTGACTTCAGAGTTTCGTTCTGCTGGTTCGAGAGGCTGTAGGTCTGATTGTCCTTTTCGTTGACCAGCTTATCCCCGTTACCTTGTACGCAGCCCACAAGTTTGGCGCGATTGTGGTACTTCCAATAGAGCAGTCCTCCAATCACAGCGGCCCCAGCCGCAACTCCTCCAATCACTGCGCCCTTGGAGCCATAGCTGCGTTTCGAGTAGGTAGGGCTGCCAGGCATACTGCCGCCCGTGCCGCCGCCGCCTCCACCGTATTGGGCAGCAGCCAGATTGCAAAGTCCAATAATCAGGGTTGCTGCAATAATTGATCTGAGAAGCACCGATTTAAGAACGTACCTAAACATAAGCTCGGACCTCCTGTTCTTATGTTTTTCGTTCTGTCGGTTGGATTCAGACCGGCGCTGCTAAATCATGCGCGCCCCTAAAGAGCAGCACTGTTTGACATCGCTTAGACAAATCGCTGCATTTGGCCTGCTTGAAGCCGTATGCCGCTCATGTCCATTGCTGCTGCTGGCTCGTCATTTGGTTTTTATATCGAACTCGATCTTTAACTCATCCTTTACCTTCACCGTGCCGCCGGCAATGCTGATCGGTGTGATCCCAAATTCCCGCTGACTCAAAGTGCAGGTTCCAACGTAGCGCCCACCTTCGTTTTTAACAGTGAGCGAGATCGGCCGTGCCGCACCATGCAGTGAAAGCCGTCCCTGCACGAGCAGCGATCCTGGGTCGGTGCGCTCAACCTTAGTGGATTCAAACGTAATTGTTGGGAATCGCGCAGAATCCAGGACCTGCGGCCCTTCCATGCGCTCCTGAACTTCCCTTCGTTTGTCTGCGCTTAATTTCGGGTCGAGCACCTTCATTCGCCGTGCTTCCACCGAAAATTTGACCTGCAAACCACCCTCGTCGACGCTTCCCTCAGAGATAGGCGCTTCGATTTCGTGATTGTCGGCAAATCCAGAGAACAGGCCCGACTTATAAGCATGGACCAACAGTCTCGAGCTGCTATCAATTTGACGTACCTGGCCAACCGCGAGCGGAGCTAAACCAATTACGAGAGCGGCTGAAACCGTTAGCAGGATTTTTCTTGCGCACATAGACATTGCGAAGCTTCCTCCCAAATAGTGATCCCGTCAGCAGATCCGGGTCCCTCGTCTGCCCGCATATCGAGCATGAGATCAATAGAGGATAGACTCGCAGCACGTGCTGATAGTTGCAGTCATTTGTCAGCGTTGCGTAAAAGATTTTTCACGTTTTCGCAGGAAAACTCGCCATCAGCCTCAGCTTCGCGCCGCCGAACTATGAAGCTGAAATACTTCTTTGTATGGTTCGACTGGATAGCCATTCGTCTTCCATGCTTCCAACCCACCTTTTAGAAACTTGATACGCGTGAACTGCAAAGGCAGGGTGCGGCGCAAGACTGCCCGGCTGGTTTTATCGCTCGGGCACGTGCAGTAAACCACCGCGTCTTTTTCCTTCGGCATCAGTGAGGGCCGGGCAATGATTTCGTCTGGCGGGATTCTTTGCGCTGTGGGAATAATTTCCGGATAAGCCAGCAAGTCCAGCGGCTGGCGAACGTCGAAAATCAGGACAGCTTGTTTTGACTCCAGCAAAGAGTGAAGTGCCTCTGCTGTAATGCTGTGCTGCTCCAAGTCATCTTGACTTGTGGTACGCGTCACCCAAAGAACGATTAGCGTGCCCAGCGCCACAAGCCCGAGAGTTATCAGAGTCAATGACATTTGCTACCCCTAGCAGCAGTTGCCATACAGATTCGCCCCAGTCGTCTGAAGATTCAGAGAACCTGCAATGCATTGTGCCACTTTTGCAGCATGCAGAAGTGCCTGCAAGAGAAGAAGTGATCAGGCAAGCTGGTGATGTCCTGATTTACAAGCTAGCCCAGCCCAGGTCCACGCACCCCCTATGCTATAATCCCTTTTCGCCTGCTTGGTTTCGAGGCAATGACGTGATCCCCTCTAACGGGCAAGTCCTGATCACGAATCAGCAAAATTCGCCGCACTGAACACGAGGTATCGCTATGTCTGGCCATTCAAAATGGGCCACAATTAAGCACAAAAAAGGCGCGCTCGACGCCAAGCGTGGCAAGATTTTCACGCGCCTTATCAAGGAAATCAGCATTGCCGCAAAAAATGGCGGTGATCCTGATACCAATCCTCGTCTGCGTACCGCGATTGCCGCTGCGAAGGCCGAGAATATGCCGGCCGACAATATTAAGCGTGCCATCCAGCGCGGTACTGGTGAATTGCCCGGCGTGAATTACGAAGAATTTTCCCTCGAGGGTTACGGCCCCGGCGGCGTCGCCATTCTGCTCGACATCAACACCGATAATCGCAACCGAACCGTCAGCGAAATCCGCCATGCGTTTGGTAAGAATGGCGGCAACATGGCTGCAGCCGGCGCAGTCGCGTACTTGTTTCACAAAAAAGGCGATATCGTCATTCCCAAGACCGCAGCCAAAGAAGACGACCTGATGGGGATCGTGCTCGAAGCTGGGGCGGATGATCTTCGCGATGACGGCGAGAATTGGGAAGTGCTCACCGAACCTTCGGTGTTCGAAACGGTGGTCGAAGCCGTGAAGAAAGCTGGTATTCAGCCTATCTCTGCTGAAGTAGCAATGATTCCCCAAAATTACATCAAGCTGGAAGGCGCGCAGGCGGCCCAAATGATCCGTCTGGTAGAAGCTTTCGAAGAGCACGACGACGTCCAGAACGTTCACTCTAACTTCGACATCGACCAGAAGCTTCTGGAAGAAGTCGCCGCTGGATAACTTCTTGTCCTAACTTCCCGACTGTAGGCGAACTCACCCACGCCGGGGTCCTCCGCAGATGTCTCTGCTTCTGGATTCCTCTCTGCATCGATTTCTCATTGCTCTTCTCTGCGTACTCTGCAAATCCTTTGCGCGCTCTGCGGTTAAAAGCTGTTGTTTTGCGCAGTACCAAGAAGATTGTCTGCCATCACGAACATTCCTGAAATCATCTACTAACAAACCAAAGCTAAAGCTGACCTTCTATGCACCATTCTGGCTGCCCGGCCATCAGAATAAGGAGTATGGCCATTCCAATCGCCAGTTCGTCGCGTCCCGACTCCCTCGTCTTAATTCAACGCCGGCCCGGATCCAAATCGGCGCCGGGTGCCCGCCCTGGCACCTGGGCTAAACGACTGATAACCAATGCCGCCCGCCATGTGAAGGAAAATGAGTTGTTTTTCCCGGCCATCGTGCGTGGCTTTCGCGCCCTGCAGAGACTCGGCATTAATCTCACTCCCAATCATTTTTATTGGCCTGTGCCGGACGTAGAAGAACTCTCGCAACGCGAGTGGCCCATCTATGCAAATCCTCCTGGTTGCGATTTCCGGCTTCGTGATCAGGTTGAACTGGCTCGGCATTTCTCCAAGCGCTATATTCCCGAGCTCCATTGGAATTCGCGTCCCGCCTCTGATACGTACCATTACAACAATGGCTACTTCGAATCCTGCGATGCTGAGGTTGCCTACTCCATGGTCCGCGAGTGGAAACCGCGGCGGATCATCGAAATCGGCTCCGGATTCAGCACGCGCGCTATGGCCCACGCACTACGTGCCAACCGCGAGCACGACGGCGTCGCCGGAGAGCTGATCACTGTCGACCCCTCCCCCGAGCGCCTACCGGAGAACGGCTTGGGCGACTCGATAACTGTTGTTGTCGACCACGTGCAACGCATAGACATTAGCGTCTTCGAACAACTGCGCGCCGATGACATCCTATTCATCGACTCCAGCCACGTGGTTTCGGTTGGCAGCGATGTGGTTCGCGAATACTTGCAGATCTTGCCTCGTTTAAAACCCGGCGTGCTGGTCCACGTCCACGATATCTTCTTGCCCTCCGATTATCCCCGCACCGCCGTACTCGATAATTTGTGGTTCTGGTCTGAACAATATCTCTTGCAGGCCTTTCTCTCGTTTAATCCGGAATTCGAGGTTCTGTGGTCTGCCAGTGCAATGCAACTCTCCCACGCTCGCGTGCTCGAACAATGCTTCCCCAACTGGAGCAACAGCTACGCCAACATTCCTCCATCGAAACGCCGTTTCATTCCCACACCGGATGGCAGAAGGGTGTGGCCATCGAGCTTCTGGATGCGCCGGTTAACTCACTGAAATTCGGCAGATATTAAATCTCGAATAAATTTCAACATTCATGTGCATAATATTGTGGAAAACATCGCAAGTACCTCGTTAACCGCTTTGTTAAGAAAAATTTATACAGGTTGCACATATGTGAGTGCGTCCTTGCAACTTTTTTCTCGTGAAAGAATCGCCGCCGAAACTTCGCATCGATAAGCTTCTGGTTGAGCGCGGTCTTGCGTCGTCGCGTGAGCGCGCCCAAGCTCTCCTGCTCGCCGGAAAAATACTGGTGAATGGGCAAAAAGTCGACAAGTCCGGAACCCTGGTCGACCTCGCGTCAGAAATCCGATTGCTTGGCGAGGATCTGAAATACGTAAGCCGCGGCGGCCTGAAGCTCGAGCACGCTTTGCAGCATTGGAGAATCGACGTGAGAGGGCGCACCTGTCTTGACGTAGGGACGTCTACCGGCGGTTTCACCGATTGCCTGCTCCAGCACGGCGCAGCACGAGTGATCGCCATCGACACCGGCGCCGGGCAAATTGCGTTTCAACTGCGGCAGGATTCCAGGGTTCGTCTGCTCGAAAAGACGAACGCCCGCTATCTCACTTTCGAACAACTCGGCGAGACCGCAGACTTCATCGCTATGGACGTCTCATTTATTTCCGCGGCGCTGGTCTTGCCAGCGGTCATCTCTGCTGCCTTTCCACAGAATCATAATGCGCGCGCCGGTCACGAACTTGTTCTATTGATCAAACCGCAGTTTGAAGCAGGTCGCGAGCACGTGGGCAAAGGAGGCATCGTTCGCGATTCCTCAGCACAGCAGCAGGCCGTTCAAAAAATAACAGCAGCGGTGCAGGCGCTCGGCGCCACATCGCTGGACGTAATCGATTCGCCTATTCTAGGCGCCGAAGGCAACCGCGAGTTTCTCTTATACGGGAAGTTCTAATCCCGGCTTGCGCCCGCTCTGTCCTGTACAATTTCACTTCCAAGATGACCAGGAAAACTTCGTCGCCTAAAACCGTCGCCATCGTTTCCAAACCCAATAAAGCTGAAGTCGCGCAGATTGTCCCTGGCTTAACGGACTGGCTGACAGGGCGTGGTTATTCCTTCGTTGTAGATCCGGAAACCGCTCCTCATGCGCCCAACGCCGACGTCCTTCCCCGCGTCCAGATGGTCTCGCGGCAGCTTGAATTCGTAATCGTTCTCGGCGGAGACGGCACGCTGCTCTCAGCCGCCCGCGCAGTTGCGCCAGCCGGTATTCCGATCGTGGGCGTAAATCTGGGCGCTCTCGGCTTCCTGACCGAGGTCCCGCTCGATGATCTTTATCCCACGCTCGAAAGTATTATCAGCGGTTCTTGCGCCATCGATGTGCGTTCCATGGTCCATTGCGAAGTGAAGCGTGGCGGGTCGATCGCCGCGACCTACGAGGCTTTGAATGATGTCGTGGTCGGGAAGGGAACTATCGCCCGGCTGAACCACTGCGACGTTTACATCGATAAAGTTTTTGTCTCTCGCTACCAGGCAGACAGTCTCATCGTGTCCAGCCCCACGGGTTCGACTGCCTATTCACTTGCAGCAGGAGGCCCCATTCTGATGCCAGACGTCCAGAGCTTCGTCATCACGCCCGTATCTGCTCATTCGCTGACCCATCGCCCGCTTGTGGTACGCGACACATCGCAGATTGAAATCGTGGTCATGACCGGAGACGAAGAGGCTTATCTGAGCATCGATGGCCAAGCCGGAATGCCCGCCTTTGATGGCGACCGAATCTGCTGCCGCAAATCGGAATACAACGTCAAACTGCTGCACACGCGCGGCACTTTCTTCGAGGTCCTCAGCAGCAAGCTCAAGTGGGGTCAGCGTTAAACGATGCACTCTGGAAAGACGGCAAATTAGTGACTCCGAGACCATCCAGAGCGATGCTGATCTTGGTCGCCGGCCCATACCGCTCCGGCACGAACGATGATCCCGGCTTGATCAGGAAGAACGTGCATGAGATGGAATCCTATGCACTGCCAATTTTCCGTGCCGGGCACATCCCGCTTCTAGGTGAGTGGCTGGCTCTGCCTTTGGTTGAGTTAGCCGGATCACGCAAGATCGGCGACGATGCGTTCAATGAGATATTTCATCCCACTGCGACTCGGCTTCTGGAGAAATGCGATGCTGTGCTTCGGGTCGGAGGGCCTTCAACCGGGGCCGATGAAATGGTGCGAGTTGGCCGAAGCCTTGGCCTGACAATCTACACCACGCTTGCGGAAATTCCGACCCTGGAATGACTCGCAAGGGCGCGCGTGGTTGTTATTGCAATATCGCCTTATCACTCATTACACGCGGATCAGCAGTTTTGAAGTGCTGATTATTCTCGGTTGACCGCTGTATGGCTATCACCTCACCGTCTGCTAGAATGCCTGCCGTGAAAAGACGGACATTGCTCCAATCGCTCTCCTCGGTGCCATTTCTTTCAGCATCACTATGGCCAGCCTCGCAACGTGCCGATGTTAAGCAAGCGTCAACGAGCGTCTATGAACTGAGGGTCTATCATGCAGCGCCAGGAAAACTGGGGGAACTGCTGACGCGCTTCCGCGAGCACACCACAAGATTCTTCGACAAGCACGGAATGAAGAATATCGCCTACTGGACGCCCATAGATGAGCCCGAGAGTACCAGCACTCTCATTTACATCCTGCAGCATCCCAGCCGCGAAGCCGCGGCCGCCAACTGGAAATCATTCCAAGATGACCCCGAGTGGAAGCGTGTCAAAGAAGAATCCGAAGCAAACGGCAAACTCACGGAAAAAGTTGACTCCACATTTCTTGCCCTAACTGACTTCTCCCCACACTTGCGCTAAAACTGAGAAATTGATTGCCGGCGGGTTTTTGTCGACGTCGGCTGTTAATCCCATCGGCACGACCTACCAGCTAATTTTCTGTGGCAGGAACTCGGCGAAGAGTTCGTCGTAATACGGCTTCAGGTCCCGCAAGTTCGGCTTCGCGTTCCCTTTTGAATAAAGATCGTAAGGATTGAACTTCTTCACCCATTTCAGCATGGCAGCATCTTTTTCATTCATAAGGTGTGTGTAGGCCCCATGCCGGTGCCACGCATAAAACGAGTGGAAACGCAGCATATAAAGCGCCTCATCCGGCAGATACGGTTTCATTACCTCGGCAATATATCCATCATGCCCAAAGGACATATGCACGTTCTCAAAGCCGCAGTTCGGTTCATAGATGCCGAACTTCGTCTGATACTCCGGCACATTGCGGTCCGGGTTGTTTCGAAAGTATTCAGGAAAGACAACCTGCTCCGACCACGCGCAGCCGACCGGAAATGTATCTCCCACCACACCCCATTGCGGTTCGCCGTACAGGCAAAGGCACTTACCCAAATCGTGAATGAAGCCCACCAGGATCATCCATCGAGGTTGGCCGTCGCGACGCATCGCTTCAGAAGTCTGCAGGAGAAGGCCAAAGTATTCCTTCTCTTTACGGAGCACGTAGTCCAGCGTTTGGTTCTCATGATTTAGACGATAAAACTCCGCCACTCCTGGGTCGGCCTGCGCGTCGTACTGGCGAAACTCGGTTTCGGACTTGCCCTCTTTATAACGACCTTCGAGGAAGTCGTCCCACTGTTCCAGATTTTCTAGTGGCTGCGCGGAACCGGGTATCTCAGTGCTCACGACTTTTTCTCCTCTATGCTCTAAAACAAATTCCCTGTTTAAGAATCACCAGCTTCCCGTACTTGCTTCAATTCAAGAGAAGCGTGTCTTCTTCCACAATCCCCAGGCGCAACCAGCGGCTATCGTCACCAGTAGCACGACCAATACCGTAAGCCACAGATAATTTATGCTGAACGCCGGCACTGCAGCATTCTTCCCCAACCAAACAAATACGCCCAACGCGACCGTGATGATGCCGTAATCCCACCAACTCCGCTTGCGCTCTGGCTCGCCAAGCTGCGGCTGGCCTTCGTTAGCCTCAAGTACGCGCTCGTACGACAGGTTATAACGTTCGCACTCCCGCCGGATCGCCTCATTGACGGAAATGCGCTCGCGGTCAGATGCTACTGCCGCGCTGATCGCCAGTACCCCCAGAACCATCACCAGTGATCCGCATACAACTAATATTTTGTGCGTACGATCAGCATTTTGCAGTTCGCCAAACACCAGCACTCCCCATGCCAATCCCCAGAGCTGGTTCGTATTCGAGAGCGGAATCCCCCGACCGATCCCCACATATTTGGTCGCGAATTGCTGAAATATGTCGCCAATAACCCAAGCAAATCCGCCCAGAAAAAGCCAAAACAACATCGGCCTGGCCTGCGCTGAATGGAAAATCGGCGCATGCAATCCGCCATCAAATGCCATCACGAGGAGGAAGACGGTGGCCAATTCGCCGATCGTGAAAACTGTTACGAAGGAGAGCGGATTCATCCCGCTGATGTACGCCTTCCGATACGGCACATACATCGTGCCCCACAGGAGGCTGGCGCCCACCGCCGCAATAACGCCGCTTATCGCACGGTGCGACGGACTCTGGTCGCCGTGAATGGTGCTGAATCCAAGCACTACCGCTCCCGCTAAAATGGCAACCGCGCCCAACACCACTTTCGAGACGTTCTTTGCATCAGCGCCCTTCAACTCGTTGAACAGTAGCCATCCCCACAGCAGTCCGATCAGTGTGTTCATATTCCACAACGGAAACGCCACTGCGAGACCAACATCTCGAATAGCAAAGACAGTCAACGTATTGGCCACTGCCCAGATGGCTCCAGCCAGGATCGCCCATACAATGAGGTGCTTTTTTTCCGCGAGATCTTTGAACACATACTTAGTGCCCTTCAACAACGTCGGGAATGTCCAGCGCGCCGTGAACACGCCTGCTACCATGCACAGCGAAACGGCAAAGGGCGAGAATCCCGCATTCACCAGCTTGGTAGGAGCTTCCGCCGCTCCAAGCCATACCCCGGCCGCCAATCCACAGGCGACACCGAGGCCGTGCATGGATCTCGATCCGGTGACCGCTTTAGTTTGTGTAAGCGTTGCCAAGTTGCCCTCTGTCTCTTCCCGAATGACCCTTCTACTCGTCGTTAATGCACCAGGAACAAAAGCATCAGCCCAATTAAAAACACCACTAAAGGGATCAAAAAGTGGCTATCAGTGGCAATCGCCTTCGCTAGTTGTCCGAAACTCATTGCAGGCTCGTCTTCAATTTCCATGGCTCAACACCATTTCAGCAGATTGCGTCGTAAATTCTCCGGCGGCCACAAATATCCCGGATTCAATTGCGTATTCTAGGATAGTTGTTGAAACATAGCCATTTCACTCATTAAGGGACCTCTAGCGTGAGGCGTGGTCAGAATCTGATTTCCAAATCTGCCTCCCGTACCAGTACAATTCGAACTCAATAGATATTTAGGTCTCCTTGAA